>NZ_JBNATZ010000015.1:0-19938 GCF_049701015.1 Desulfofundulus sp. | reverse complement strand
TATAAAATTTACTTTGTTTGTGTTAAGAATTTATTAACATTCTCAAGAAAAAAAGCCCTGCTCCGGGGACAGGGCCTGTGATAAATTTTTTCCGAGACGTTAAAATATTAACTGATATTTTAATTAGATGTTTAATTAATAAGTAAAAGTAAAACTACCAAGCACCGTGCTGACAGGACGCGATTGGAGCCAGCTGTTCGGAACCCAGGATTCAAAGAAGTACAGGGCGCCGTTGGTGGGATCAACTCCATTGAGGGCGTCCAGTGCCGCCCGCCTGGCTTCCTCGCTGGCCGGTCGATTGATCCAGCCGTTCAAGACGGGCTCAAACTGGTAGGAGCCGGTTTCGTCCACCTGATAAATGACCCCGGGAATGGAATTCGGGAATATACCGCTCTTTACACGGTTCAGCACTACTGCTCCCACCGCCACCTTGGTGATGTAGGATTCCGAGTCGGCTTCGGCCGTAATCAACCGTGCCAGCAGGTCGAAGTCGGAACGGCTATAATTAACGGGACCTCCCCGGCTTACTGGTGCAGGGCTTGTCCCCCGGTTGTTCCCCGCAGGAATGGTCAGTTTCTGCCCCGGGTAGATCACATCACTTCTCAAGCCGTTGGCAGATTTTATCGACTGAAAGCTCACGCCGTAACGCAGGCCAATCAGATAAAGAGTATCCCCCGGCCGTACCACATATGTGCTGGAACCTCCAGTGGAGTTCCCATCCGGAATGTAAAGCTTCTGCCCCGGGTAGATGAGGTCCGTGTAAATACCGTTGGCCTGTCGCAGGTCGTCCACGGTGATTCCATAGGAGCGGCTGATCAGGTAGAGGGATTCACCGGGGCTGACAGTGTGGGTGGCTGCAGCCGCAACACCAGCGGGCAATAAAACAAGTGACGCCAGAGCTACCAGCAGGCAACGGATGTGTAACGAAAAACGGTTCATTTTTCCCTCCTCCGGCCTCCGGGGTTAGTTGATGGGTTCGGGTAGAGGGGACCCTACCACGCGTTTTGTTTCACCTCCTTTAAAACGCCGTGGATTCACCCCGTTACGAGTAAAATCCCCCGTACCCCGGGCTTGTAATTTTCCGGGGATTCGGCCATTGATTGTTAATGTTTCATTTTTTATTATATTAGCTTGTCCGGCTGATGCCAAGTGACAAATTATACCAGGTTGGCGGTTATCAAATAAAAAATAAAGGGTTGATCAGTGCCTGCAGGCTGTCCTGTCGTTCTTTCTCAACCTCGCTCTGATCCTGGCGTTGATCTGTTCCATCAGATAAACGGTGTTAAAAACGTGGTGCAGCTGGACGGCAATACTCTCTATGGGCCTGTCGAGGGAAACCAGGTGAGGCTCTACTACCAGCTCCACGCCATAGGCAGATTCCATCCGGCTTTTAAATTGTTGCAGGATGGTCTCCCTCGTTTGCTCGTCCCCCACCTGCAACCAGGGGAAAAGAGGGTCGATCTCCTTTTTGACATGTTCTTTAACCAGCGCTATCAAAGAATCGCGAAATTGCTCGAAATTGGGCCGTTGAGGTGCTGACAAGGAAATCCCCCCTTGATTCTCTGCCTTGAGACCTACGAAGGTTTGGACTTGATTTCAAGGGCACGGGCACCTACCGGACTGGGTTCCAGAACCAGAGTCCGGGCCTTGATGCCGCTTTCCCGGAACGTATCTTTCATGACCCGTGCAATAAGCTCCAGATTGCTGTCAGCCAGGGCTATTAAAGTTGGCCCCGCACCGCTCAAGCAAACCCCCCGGGCTCCGGCCAGACGGGCGGCTGCCAGTACTCTTTTCATGCCGGGTACGAGGGATGCACGGTATGGCTGGTGGAGCCTGTCCTCCATGGCAGTGGCGAGCAGGTCCAGTTTACCCTGCTGCAGTGCGGCTACCAGCAGGGCAACCCGTCCAAGGTTGAAAACAGCGTCCGCCAGACCGACATGCTGGGGCAGGACCTCCCGGGCGGCCCTGGTACTCAAATGAAAATCCGGTATGGCCACCGCAGCTTTCAGGCCTGCCGGAGGATCGATTTTCACATAGCGGACCTCCTCCTCCACTGTGGTGCAGATAACGATACCTCCCAGAAGGGCCGGTGCCACATTGTCGGGGTGACCTTCAAGCTGCGAAGCCATGTTGAGCAGTTCCCGGCATGAAAGCCTGTTTCCGGAAAGGATATTGGCTGCCACCAGGCCGCCTACAATGGCCGAGGCACTGCTGCCCAGCCCCCGCGCTACCGGAATGTTATTGATCAACCGGATGCGCAGGCCCCCGGGATCAAAACCAACCTGCTTGAAAAGATGCATCGCTGCCCGGTATACCACGTTGCTTTCGTCCCTGGCGATGTCCTGAACGCCTTCTCCATGTACCTCGATGACCAGGCCGCCGGGTAAACGTACCATTTCCACTATGTTGTAAAACTTCAACGCCATCCCCAGGCAATCAAAACCCGGACCCATATTGGCTGTGGTGGCAGGTACCTGCACGCGAACCATCACTCACCCTGCCCCTTTCTACTCTCCCTCTACTCTAATACAACTGGCAATCCGGTCGACCGGACTCAGGCATTCCACCAGGCGTAAAGCGTCCTGCAGGTTTTGTTCCCGCACCCGGTGGGTGACCATCACAATTTCCGCCCTGTTACCATCGGTGTGCTTCTGGATCACCGAAGCCAGGCTGACATCTTTGTCCCCAAAGGCATACGCTATGGCAGCCAGTACTCCCGGCCTGTCGTCTACCATCAGCCGGATATAAAACTTGCTTTCGGTCATGGACATCGGCTTTAATGGTTTTGTTTCGTAGCAGGTGCAGCCGATGAAGCACGGCACCTTGTGTAAAATGTGCCGGGCCGCATCCATGATATCGGCCGCGACAGCACTGCCGGTAGGCAGTTCTCCCGCACCCCGGCCGTAAAACATGGTATCACCCACGGCATCACCCCGGACAAAAATGGCGTTGAAGACGTCGTTGACTGAAGCAAGAGGATGATTCCGGGGGATCATGGTCGGGTGCACCCGTGCCTCGATGCCTTCAGGAGTTTCCTTGGCAATGGCCAGCAACTTGATTACATAATTCAACTCCCTGGCGTAGGTAATGTCTCTAGCGGTAATTTTACTGATTCCTTCGACATAGACATCATTTAACGTAATGCGGGAATTGAAAGCAATGGAAGCAAGGATCGCCAGTTTGCGCGCTGCGTCCAGCCCTTCAATATCGGCGGTTGGATCGGCCTCGGCGTAACCTTTGGCCTGTGCTTCCCGCAGGGCCTGGTCAAAATCCACTCCTTCCCGGGTCATTTTGCTCAACATGTAGTTGGTTGTACCGTTGATAATGCCCATAATCTCCTGAATGCGGTTGGCAGCCAGGCATTCTTTCAAAGGACGGATAATGGGGATGCCTCCAGCCACGCTCCCTTCGAAAAGGAGGCTCGCACCGCTGGCCGCAGCGGCCTCAAAAAGTTCTTTTCCGTGCAGGGCGATCATATCCTTGTTAGCCGTAACCACACTTTTACCCCGTTCCAGGGCAGACAGGACATAGTCCAGTGCCGGGTGAATACCTCCCATTACTTCCACTACAATAGCTATTTCCGGGTCTTCCAGGATGTCCTGGTAATTATCAGTCAGCAGGGCCGGGTCAAGTGGTATCCCCCGGTCTCTGTTTAGATCGCGGACAAGTATGCGTGAAATTTCAACAGGGGCCCCCACCTTATGGGTAATGTTTTCCATATTCCCGGTAAGGATCCGGTAAACCCCGCGGCCTACCGTCCCCAGTCCTAAAAGAGCTATTTTTACCGGTCGATGCAAAACTCTCTCTCCTTCCCTCAAGAGACTTGTCCCTCTTTCAGCCATGAATATTTTATCATCGTCAACTGGTTGAGGGCAAATAAAAAACCGGCCTGGGACCGGTTAAATAATTATACAGATGAGTCCACCGCTTCCCTCATTGACGATGCGTTGAATGGTTTCCTGCAGCTTCGCCCGGGCATTTTCAGGCATACGATAGAGTTTGTTCTGAATTCCTTCCCTGACCAGGTCGTGCACCGACTTGCCAAATATTTCGGATTGCCAGATCTTTTGCGGGTTGGATTCAAACTCGGTGAGCATGTACCGGACCAGTTCTTCGCATTGACGTTCAGTACCGATGATGGGAGTAATTTCAGTGGCGATATCGGCTCTTATCATGTGAATTGAGGGTGCCATTGCCTTGAGTTTGACACCGAAACGGCTGCCCTGGCGTATCAACTGCGGTTCCTCCAGAACCATTTCGTCCAGACTGGGAGTTACCACTCCATAACCGGTTTCCCGTACTTCCGTGAGCGCCTGGGCTACCTTGTCATATTCCCGCTTGGCCACAGCCAGTTCTTTGACCAGCCTGAACAGCTCATGTTCTCCGGTGATATTGAAGCCTGATTCCTCGCTCAAGACCTGGAAGTAAAGCTCCTGGGGAGAAGTTATTTCAATGGCTGCAACCCCCGTGCCCATATCCATTTTGGTAATCCTGACCGACTTGACAAATTCGTAATCTCCCAGCCGTTCCACCGCAGAGTTGATATCCCGGAGGCGGCGCACGTTCTGGATGGTTTCACGAACAGAGTCCTCGACTTTTTGCCTGAGCCAGTGGCTGCTTTCGAGTTCCTCCACCCATTGCGGGAGCAATACGTTAACCTCATTGACCGGAAATTCCATGAGTACCGTTTCCAGGATGAAAAGGGCGTCCTGCTGCGTCATCTGAAGGCAATCCACCGGCAAAACAGGGACATCATATTTTTCGGCCAGTTCTTCGGCCAGAGCTATCGTTTGGGGGTCCTGGGGACGGGTACTGTTCAAAAGCACGAGAAAGGGACGGTTGATCTCCTTGAATTCGGCAATAACCCTTTCTTCCGCTTCAATGTAATTTTCCCGCGGGATATCGGTAATGCTGCCGTCGGTGGTAACCACCACACCCATGGTGGAGTGATCTGAAATCACCTTGCGGGTGCCGATCTCCGCTGCCTCCTGGAAAGGGATGGGCTCGTCAAACCATGGGGTTGACACCATGCGCGGGCCGCTTTCATCTTCGTAGCCCAGAGCCCCCTCCACGCGGTAACCCACGCAGTCAACCAGACGCATTTTCACCTTGAGGTTGGGTGAAATGGCTATTTCTACGGCTTCATTGGGCACGAATTTGGGTTCGGTGGTCATGACCGTCCTGCCCGCACCGCTCTGGGGCAGTTCATCCTTGGCCCTTTCACGGTCGTAGGGGTTTTCAATGTTCGGAATCATCAACAGTTCGGCAAAACGCTTGATAAAGGTAGACTTCCCTGTGCGGACACCGCCGCTAACGCCCAGGTAGATATCGCCGCCGGTACGTTCCGCGATATCCCGGAAGATATCCACTTTTTCCATGGACGTAACCTCCTTAATCATTTTGCAGCCAGTAGTCTAGTTTTTTCCAATGGCATACATTAACAATATATATATATTAAGCCCCCGGCGGATTATGACCGGGGCTAATTTTTTTAAGGGAATTTTTATTGGTTTAAATTCAGGAAAAAATTTGGTTGACCTGGAAGGAATCCGGCAGAGGGTGTCGAACACAATCTTTGAGAAAATGAAAAGTTGTCAGGAGAGGGGAGTGGTGCATTGAAGAGGAGGCCTTACCCGCTTGCAAGGGCAGGGCTCCTGGGGCGGGTTTTTCTGATCAGTTTTTTGTGTATGTACCTTTTGCCTTCAGTTTCCTGGGCTGACCTCAAGCATACGGTGGCTCCCGGGGAGACCCTTTACCAGCTCAGCCTCCGGTACGGAACCACGGTTGAAGCTTTACAGACAGCCAATGGTTTATACGGACCTCTAATTCACCCTGGTCAGGTACTGGTTATTCCTGGTTCGACAAAGGTCGGGACGACCCACAGTACTCCGGTCAAAGGTGAAAGTGCCGGTGCCGGGGTTGGCAGATATATTGTCCGTCCGGGAGATTCCTTGTATTTAATCGCAAAGCGTTACGGTCTGCATGAGTCCTCACTCAAGGAAGCCAACAACTTAAGCTCCGACCTTATTTTCCCGGGACAGGTTTTAGTTATCCCTGCGGGTACTTCGCGGGTATCGCGCGGCCTTCAGGTTTCCCGCGGCGGCACTGACTGTGCAAGAGCGGTGCTGGCCATGGCTTTTTCTCTGCTGGGCAGGCCTTACGCCTACGGGGGAAGCGGTCCCGGAGCTTTCGACTGTTCCGGCTTTACTTCATATGTATTCCGGGAGACGGTAGGCATAAATCTGCCCCATAATGCAGCTGCTCAAGCCCGGCTTGGTACCCGTGTCGGTCGTTATGATCTGTCTCCGGGGGATCTTGTTTTCTTCGGCTATTACGGCAGCGGAGATATCAACCATGTAGGTATATATGTGGGTCAGGACCGGTTTATTCATGCTTCTTCCAGTGAAGGGGTAAAATTTTCCTGTCTGAGCGAGTCTTATTATGCCGCCAATTACCGGGGTGCGACCAGAATCCTGCGTTAAATATAAACCCGCCGAAACAGGCGGGTTTATTTACATGGATTGTTGTTCCAGTAGAAGGCAGCCGCCATGGCTACCTCCTCCATTTCGCGCCTGCGGCCCCTGCTCATAAGGTTGACAACTGCTTCCCGGGGAGGTAAGCCTTCGAAGAGTACGCGGTACATCTGCTCGGTGATGGGCATTTCCACCCGGTGCCTGGCCGCCAGGCGGTAGGCCGCCCGGGTGGTACGCACTCCTTCCACTACCATTTGTACACTGGCCACTGCTTCGGAAAGGCTCTTCCCCCGTCCGATTTCGATCCCGGCCCGTCGGTTGCGGCTGTGCATGCTGGTGCAGGTGACAATTAAATCCCCCACCCCGGCCAGGCCGGCAAAAGTTAGGGGATTGGCCCCCATGGCCAGCCCCAACCGGGTCATTTCAGCCAGGCCCCGGGTCATCAAGGCTGCCTTGGTGTTATCCCCGAAACCCAGCCCGTCGGCAATACCCGTACCCAGGGCGATAATATTTTTCAGGGCGCCCCCCAGTTCCACTCCGGCCACATCGGGATTGGTATAAACCCGGAAATTGCCTGTCATCAGCAGGTCCTGGGCAGCTTCCACCACACTCATGTCCCTGCCGGCCACCACGACGGCGGTGGGAATCCCACGCCCCACCTCTTCGGCGTGACTGGGTCCGGAGAGTACCACATACCTGTTGCTGTCCTCTTCCCCGGCTTCCGCGGCAAATACCTGCGAAAGGGTGAGGAGGCTGTCTTCCTCGATACCCTTGGCTGCGTTTATCAGAATTGCCCCGGCTGGCAGGTATGGGAGTGAGGAACGCAGGGCTTCGCGGAAAGCGTGGGATGGTACGCTGAAAATAACCGCCCGGGCGTTTTTTACCACTGAGGAAAGTTCGGTGGTCACGCGTACGTTTGGAGGGAGATAAACTCCCGGCAAATAGCGGCTGTTCTGACCTTCGGCGTTAATCTGCGCGGCCAGGTCCTCCCGGCGCGACCACATGTCGACCTGTATCCCTTTACCCGCCAGCAGTACTGCCAGAGCAGTACCCCAGCTGCCGGCTCCCAGGATGGCTACCTTTTGTCTCACTACTGCCAACCCTTCCTTATCAGCGAATTTTGGATTCAGTACCGGCCAGCAGCCGGCGGATATTGGGTATGTGTTTGTAGACAGCAATTATTGCTACCACCAGAGAGAAGGCCAGGTACTTCCCGGGCTGGTGTAAGACTAACATCCACAGGGGCATTGAAACAGCAGCCACTATGGAGCCCAGGGAAACGTACCCAGATGCGATTACCACTATCACCCACAGCCCGAGGGCCAGAAGTGCGGCTGCCGGTGCAAGGCCCAGGAAAACTCCAAGTCCGGTCGCAATAATCTTTCCTCCCCGGAAGCCCAGAAACAACGGCCAGCTGTGTCCGGCAATTGCGGCCAGGCCACAGGCCAGTTCAAGCCCATGTCCCCCGAAGTAACGGCCCAGGAGTACGGCCGCCAGGCCTTTGCCGGCATCGCCCGCGAGAGCGATTACACCAGCCACAGGGCCCAGGTTTCGCCAGACATTGGTGGTCCCGATATTCCCACTGCCGCGTTGCCGGATATCCACTCCCCGGGCGCGCCCCAGCAGGTAACCCACGGGTATTGAGCCAATCAGATAGCTGACCACCACGGCTAGAACAACCATGCTCCACCCTCCTTAATCCCGCTGCCTCAGGACAAAGCGTATGGGCGTTCCGTGAAAGCCAAAAGCCGCCCGGAGCTGGTTCTCCAGATAGCGCAGGTAAGAAAAATGCATCAAGTCCGGATCGTTGACAAAAAGGATAAAAGTGGGGGGTTTTACCCCGCCCTGGGTGGCGTAAAGTATTTTCAAACGCCGGTTTTTATCCGACGGCGGCGGGTTATGTAAAACAGCATCTCTTAACAGCCTGTTCAGATCGGACGTGTTGATGCGCAGGCATTGCTGCTGTGCCACCAGGTCAACCAGTTCCAACAGCCTGTGTACCCGCTTTCCGGTAAGGGCGGAGATGAAAACCACCGGTGCGTAGGTCATGAAGGCCAGTTCCCGGCGGATAAGTTCCGTAAAGCGTTGAGAGGTATGGGTGTCCTTTTTTACCAGGTCCCATTTATTAACAGCCAAAACGCTGGCCTTGCCCTGTTCATGTGCATAGCCGGCAATACGCTTATCCTGTTCCGTAACTCCTTCTACGGCATCCAGTACTACCAGGGCCACTTCACAGCGTTCCACTGCTCTCAGGGAGCGGAGCACGCTGTATTTTTCCACGTTTTCTTCTATGCGGCTCTTTCGCCGGATGCCAGCCGTATCTACCAGAACGTAGGTGCGTCCTTCCCGCTCAAAGCACGTATCAATGGCATCCCGGGTGGTGCCAGGGGTATCGCTCACGATTACCCGCTCTTCACCCAGAATGGCATTGACCAGGGAAGACTTGCCCACATTGGGCCGCCCGATAACGGCAATGTGTATGGTATCGGGTTCCTGATCCTCTGGAACAGCGGGAGGCAGAACCGATACCAGGCGGTCCAGGAGGTCCCCGGTATTCATACCCTGGGCGGCCGAGACAGGGATGGGTTCACCCAGACCCAGGCGGTAGAACTCCACCAGCTGATCGGTACGCTGGAAGTTCTCCACCTTGTTGGCCACCAGCAACACTGGCTTGCTGGTACGCCTCAGGAGAGCAGCCACGTCCTCATCCGTACTTGTTAACCCTGTCCTGGCATCCACCAGGAAGAGTATGACATCGGCTTCTTCTATGGCAAGCTCCACCTGCCGCCGCACCTGCCGGGGAATATCCCCCGCTTCCACAAAGTCCAGACCGCCGGTATCCACGAGGGTGAACACACGGCCGGCCCATTCAGTATCCCGGTAAAGCCGGTCGCGAGTTATCCCGGGCTCATCTTCAACTATGGCTATACGGCCTCCCACCAGGCGGTTAAACAGAGTGGATTTTCCCACATTGGGGCGCCCTACGATGGCTACTACCGGTTTGGACAAGTGCGATATTCCTCCTTCATCAGTACAGGAGTAGATAGCAGACCACGCTCGAGTATTTCCCACAAGCGCGGAACATCGTGGCTTACGGATTTTCACAAACAGCTTCTACGAGCTCTGCCGGTCCGTCAACCACTATCACGGGGCGGTCCAAACGATTGGAAAGCTCAGCTACAGTCATGTCGTCCAGAAAAACCTGATCCGGACGGCGCAGCATGACCGCGGGCAGGACTAAAGTCTGCCCCGGGTTCTCGCCTTCCAGGGCGGCCAGGATATCCCTTCCGGAGATAAGGCCTGCTACCGTTACCTGTGGCCCAAATAAACGGTTTGGGATGACAGCCAGTTCTACCGCCAGATTATCGATTTCATTCAACCTCTCAACTACCGGTGCCAGGATTTCCCCGGCCAGCACCCCTGTAGCTACGGTTACGTGACGGGGCCGGGCTACGGCCCGGGGCAGGGTCCGGGCTACTTTCTCCCATTCATCCAGGAAAAGACGCACCAGCCCCACGCCGTTCTCCGTCTGGGGGAAATCATCGTAACGGAAGGCCGGGGGGACTTCTCTACCCGCCAGCAGGTAAAATTCGTCACTGGCGAAAACTACTGCGCGAGCACAGCGCTCCAGGCAGTGGTCCTGCCAGTTTTGTACCTGCTCCACTATTCCGGCCGCCTCTTCCCGTGTGAACGTCCGAAGAGGGGAAAGACCTTCACGATAGCGGGTGAGACCTACCGGAACAATGGCTATGGAACGTACAGCCGGCCACAGATTGACCAGGTCCTTCACAGTGCGTTCAAGTTCTACACCATCGTTTATACCCGGGCAGAGGACTACCTGGGTGTGCAGTTCGATCCCACCCCCGGCCAGCCGGTTCAGCTGCTCCATGATCTTGCCTGCCCGGGGATGACCGAGCATTTTTTCCCTGAGAGCGGGGTTGGTGGTGTGTACGGATATGTAGAGGGGTGATAACCGCTGCCTCACGATGCGCTCCAGGTCCCTCTCGTTCAGGTTGGTCAGGGTGATAAAATTTCCATGGGTGAAAGAAAGACGGTAGTCATCATCTTTGACGTACAGGGAAGGGCGCAGACCCCCGGGCATTTGATCAACAAAACAAAAAAGACAGCGGTTCTGACAGCGGCGGATGGGTTCCAGCCCCCCGCCGGCAAAATCCACGCCAAGGTCGTCATCATAGTCCTTTTCCACGTCGCAAACCCATTCCTCACCGTTTGCCTTGACCAGGGTAATAGTCAGTTCCTCTTCGCAGGTCAAAAAACGGTAATCCAGGATATCCTCGACTGGCAGGCCGTTCACGGCCACCAGCCGGTCCCCCGGTTCCATCCCGAGTTCGGCGGCAATGCTGCCGGGGGCCACTTTTTCGATTTCAAGACCCTGCATCCCCACGGTAGGTCACCTTTTTTCTATGTTCTTTGTTTTTCCACGTACCCGAGTAATGTAATAGTATTATAGTGTAATTTCATATCATGTCGCAAGTCTTGTGAGGTTACGTCCGAGAGTGATGTTTTTCAGTGTTTCACAATGACGTAGACGCCGTTTTCCAGGTCGTGTACCATGGCATCCAGGGTACGGGCTAAATAACGAGCCATCTTCTCCTGCTCTTCCTGGTTACGGGCAAAAAAAATAGGCGCTCCTCCGGCGACAATATCCATGTTCAGGGTTACCACAGCCAGTATGCGGTTTACCATTATCATCCTCTCCATTGCTTTTCTACCTGGCGGCCATCCTTCCCGCTTCAGTTTTTAAGGGCCTGGAACGGGCGCTTTCCAGCACGGGAGTACGTTTTACCGCCAGAATTAAAGCATCCATGTCTCTCTCCACCGGCACCGTATATAACCCCACAGCCCCGCTGTCGGGGTCGATGCGGGCCAGAGGGGTGAATTCGGGAAGGTCCACGTCCTTTTTGGTTCCCAGGAGTACCGTAACGGTGTGTGCTATAGCCTGACGCTGGCCCAGATCATGAATGGTGTTCCGGGCATCAGCATTCTTTGGTTTAATTAAAACAGCCAGGCCTTCAGCCGTAATCCGTGCGCGCATTTCCCTCAAGCCAATATTGATGAACCCGATGTTGTCAACCATGAGGATGGAATCTTTAAACCACAGCCTGGCAGGAACAACCTCGCATATATCGCCAATGGTTTCACCCGCCATGAAGGTACGCACGAACACGATGGTCAGGAGGGCCATGACAACCGCCGCTGGGGCTTTCCCCAGTTCGTAAGCGATACTGGTCAGGAGGGCACAGGCCATGGTCAGGTAGTTTCGGGCTTCAAATGTGCGGGCTATACCCTCGATATAGTCACTACCACGCTTGACCAGTTCATTTTCATCGAGGTGCTCCAGAGTTTTTCTTTCAATACCGCGTATTTCCCGGAACTGGCTGGCGGCCAGAGCCAGAAAGGTCACCGCCGTATAATCCGGTTTCAGAATGGCCGGGATGGCCACCGACCCCAGGGCCGAGGCAATAAAGCCGAGTGACAGGTGGGAGAGATAACCGTGAGGGTAGCCGGGATACTGGCGGTAATCCAGGTGGAGCATAACCATCCGCGCTATAGTCCCTGCCAGTGTCCCGGCAATTATGGTAGCAAGATAACGTTCCAAATTCACTTACACCTCTAATCCTGGCGGATGCGTTCCAGGTGGTCCCTGGCTGTTTCATTGGCATCGGGATCTTCCCGGCCTGGAACGGGCACATGTGTGGCCTTCTCTGCAGTATCAAGATCGGGCTTTTTGGCCCGCCGGGGGGCGAAAAAGCTGGTAAATTCACGCCCGAAGAAGTCTCCCAGCCTGCTTTTAGCCCTGTCCCAGCTGCCGGCGCTTATGAGCAGGAAGGCACCACCGCCAAGCAGTGTCAAGGCGACAATCCAGCCAAGGGCTTTCCAGCTGCCCGGTGTTCTGGCTGTACGGTCGGTAATCGGCTTGGGCGCTCCTGCAGGCGCAGGTCCGGCCAGACCCAGTACCACCGGGACGGCGTCAGCCAGGAGGGCGATGCCCTTTTCAGCCTCGACCTTGGTATTGGTGTGGGTACCTGCTTCAATGAGCAGGGCGGTGGGCATCAGGTCCTGGTTATAGTTGCCTTTGGCAGTGAAGATTTCTTTCACTATCGGCTTGTGCACGGTATTTGCATATGACATGAGTCTCTTGGCAAAATCCAGGTTCGCCTGCATTCTGGGGTTTTCCCGTCCCACCACAAGCCGGGTTTGAGCCACCTGTTGCTGTGATATGGAGCGCCTGTAATAGCTGGGGTCCGGTACTCCATCCCTGTGCACATCGAAAATGGCGATAGGGTTGTTCTGCATCAACCTCATGGCCGTTCTGCGCGAACGGTAGTAGGCGTTGTCGTCATGGGGGTCGTGGGGAGTTTTATCGTAATCCACTCTGACCCCCTTGTTTTTCAGACGGCTTACCAGTGTTTCCCCTACTTGATAAATACCTCCCTTGAAGGGACGGGATTCCGACCCGTCCGTAGGTACATAGGATTCATCGCTGTGAGTGTGGTAGATACCAACAGGCCGGGTGTCACGGGCCATCAGTGTGACGGGAACTTCGAGATGGCTGTAGAATTCATTGTAGGCCAGCAGGTCTTTGTCCATTCCGACAAAGCGGGCGGAAGCGGTGTTACCCTGTATTTTTACCACCCGGTAGTGACGGCCTTCGGCTGTGAATATTTCGTCACCTACCGCCACACGGCGCGAAACCTGGCTGATCACGCGGCCCTGTTCGTCCTTCACCGTGCACACGTTCCCAACCCGGTGGTCGTTTTCCCCTTCTCTGAAAGGTGAAACCAATGACCATACCGGTTGAGTGAGCCGGGAAGCCGATAAACCCAGCAGTAGCGATATTCCTACCAGGAGAAGGCCGATTCCCCAAATGACCCTGCTTTTAGCCCCTGTCATTTTATTGACCCCCTTTTACCGGTCCCGGAACCATCCTGGCCGGTCTCCTCTTTACCCTCTCCAGTATCCGTGCCCGGTTTGCGTAAAGCCCTTAATAGAGCTTCCGGTCGTCCCTCTGTTGCGGGACCTCCCTGCAGGCGTTCCCGGACCTCACCCACAACTTCAGCCAGAAGGACAGCCAGGATGCCTCCCAGCACAATAGCGTCGAAAGCACCGGCTCCACCAATCGCTACCCGGCCTGCGGGAGCACCGCGGCTGACGAGCCAGAAATAGTAACCTATATCCAGAATCAACAGCCCGAGTGTAGCTGAGACGAAGGCGGCCCTCCTGGACCGTCCGGCCAGGTAGCCCACCACTCCTGCTGCCAGAGGATAAAACCAGAGGGCGTCAATAATTTCGTACCTGCCTCCGGGCTCGGGAAGTCCGCGCATTACCAGGGAGCCCAGGGCGTAGACCGCCAGAGCGGTCACCACCGAGCCTACCAGAGCACGAATGCGTTCCATGGAAGTACCTGCTTTAGCGAGCAGGTAAATGGCCAGGCCCAGAGGGATCAAACCACCGCCGATGTTAATGGTAACGGGATAGCGGCCGGCCGGAATGGGTATGGAAAAAAAGCTCCCTATTATCATGGCCACAATTACCGCTAGAGCACCCCGGTCGGTAAGACGCATGCGGTCCAGGGCCCGGTGTGCCAGCCCGAAAAAGATCAGGAGGGTAACAATAATCAGTGCGGTTAAACCCACGGGAAAGCCGGTCATCTGCAATCCTCCTCGTTATTGATTCTCTTTTTAGACTGCCCCGGCCGGACATAAATATGCAAAAAAAAGCGGCGTTTCATACGCCGCTGGTTATTAAATCACCGTCTATCATACCAGGGTTAAGTTTACTTTTCAAAAAGGTCTCCCACCACTTCACCTATGGTTACGCTGGCACCGTTATCGCTGTACTGGTGTCTCGGCTCCCTGGTACGCCGGCTTTCCTTTTCCCGTTCACGGTTGACCTCCCGGATGGACAGGCGGATGCGTTTTTCCGTACGGTCCACACTGAGTACTTTGACTTCCACTTCGTCTCCTTCCTGGACCACTTCATCAGGAGTCGCTACGTGCCTGTCGGCCAGGTGGGAAATATGCACCAGTCCCTCCACACCCGGTTCCAGCTGTACAAAAGCTCCGAAGGGTGCAAGCCGTACCACTTTTGCCCGTACAATGCTGCCTACAGGATATTTTTCTTCCACGTTGTCCCAGGGATTGGGCAGCACCTGTCTCAAGCCAAGGGAAATTTTCTCGTTTTCCCGGTCCACCCGGAGAACCATCACGTCGACTTCGTCACCTACATTTACAACTTCGGAGGGGTGATTGATGCGGTACCAGGCCATTTCAGAAATGTGTAGAAGCCCATCCACGCCACCAATGTCCACAAAAGCACCAAAACTGGTGAGCCGGCGAACCACTCCGCGTACCACCTGGCCCTCCTGCAGACTTTCCAGCATTTCCTTGCGCCTGCGGGCCGCTTCTTCTTCCAGTACGGCCTTGCGGGACAGGATAACTTTCCGCTTGCTGCGGTTCAGTTCAATTACCTTGGCCCTGACCTTTTCCCCCACATACTTGCTCAGGTCATCGACATAGCCTCTTTCAACCAGGGAGGCGGGCAGAAAAGCCCTCAATCCCACATCTACCAGGAGACCGCCCTTCACAACTTCCCGCACGATGCCTTCGACAGGTTCGCCATTCTCCAGATGCTCGCTTAACCTGGCCCAGGCCCTTTCCGCGTCGGCTCTTTCCTTGGAAAGAATAAGCCTGCCCTCATTGTCTTCTGCTTTAATTACGGCTACTTCTATCTCATCCCCAACGCTTACCACTTCTGAAGGGGAACTTACATTGTAGCAGGATAATTCCCTTAAGGGAATTATACCTTCAGATTTGGCTCCCACGTCCACCAGCACTTCGTCGGGACCTACCTGGACCACGACACCCTTCACAATCTGTCCCGGGTGCAGGGACTTCACCTCTACAGCTTCTTTCATGCCGTCCTCTGTGGAGCGTATCTCTTCCGTAGCTTCCCCGACGGGAGCACCGGTAGTTTCGCTATCGCTGTCCCCGGTGGTATGCCCGGCAGCATGAACTTCCCCGGTCATCTCCTCGGCAGCACCGCCGGGTGCCACCTGTTCTCTTTCTTCCCCGGCCACATTTGTGTCTTTGATGCTTTCCTCCACTGCTACCATTTCGCCCAACTCCTTCATCCGTCGTTCTACCTCCTCGATAATCCAGTCAGGTGTGGATGCCCCTGCTGTCAATCCCGCTACCTTCACCCTCTTGAACCAGGAGGGGTCCAGTTCCCGGGCTGTTTCCACCTGATAGGTTGGTACACCCGCCTGCCGGCAAAGGGAGGCCAGCTTGCGGGTATTGGCGCTAGATTTTCCGCCGACCACCACCATAACATCCACCTCCCGGGCCAGTTCCAGGGCAGCCTGTTGCCTGGCCCCGGTGGCATGACAGATGGTATTGTATACTTTTAGTTGTCCCGCTTTGTGCTGCAGGACATCCACCACTGCCTGGAAGTTGGCCAGCGGCTGGGTAGTTTGGGCCAGAACGGCCATCCGGGGTGCTACCGGCAGATCCTCGGCTTCCCGGGGTCCCTCCACCACTACCGCCCGCCCACCGGTCCAGTCCACAATACCCTGAACCTCGGGATGATTTTTATCGCCCACGACCACCACCAGCGTACCACTGGAGGCTTCTGAATGGGCCAGTTCCTGTGCCCTGCCCACAAAGGGACAGGTAGCATCCACTACCTTCAAGTTGCGTTCCCTGGCGGCAGCCAGAATCCCGGGGCCCACGCCGTGGGAACGGATGATCAGCTTCCCCCCGGGGCGGGCTTCATTAATTCCAGCTATTTCCTGTATGCCCGCTGCCGCCAGTTTTTCCATCACCTGTGGGTTATGGATCAGGGGGCCCAGACAGTAAACAGGCCCGTCCCGTTCCCTGACCGTTTGCAATGCCAGATCCAATGCTCTTTTCACGCCAAAACAAAAACCCGCTCTTGCAGCCCACCGCACTTGCATCAACAAATCACCGTCTTACTTTTCCGCTCTCCATAAGCCTGGCAATTTCCCTCATTATTTCCCGGCTTAATGCCTGGTAATCCGGCCGGCCAGATTGTTCCTCGCGGGAAAACGCCAGCGGCTTACCTATATATACCCGGACCTTGCCGAAGACCCCCCGGGTATTGATTACCGCCACTGGAAGTACGGGTACTTTTGCCCGCAGGGCCAGCATGGCCGCCCCGAGATGCGGTTCCAGGAGTTCACCACTTTTGCTTCTGGTCCCTTCAGGGAAAATACCCACCACCCGGCCCTGTTTTAACAGTTCCAGTGCCCGGCGGATAGCCTGCCTGTCTCCGCCTCCCCGGCGTACGGGAAAAGCACCCAGAGCCGTTATTACCGTTCCCAGGAGGGGTATGCGAAAGAGCTCGGCTTTGGCTATAAAGTGCACCTGGCGAGTCAGAGCGCAGCCTACCACAACAGGATCCCAGTAACTGACGTGATTGCTGACCACCAGGACTCCGCCGGAGCGGGGGAGATTATCAGCCCCCACCACTTCCCAGCGACGGACGAGAACCAGGATTACTCTGCATACTGCCCGGGCAAACCGGTAAAACATCAGGAAGCCCTCCCCAGCACCCGGGCGGCAATCATCTCAACCACTTGTTCGGCACTCAGGTCTGAACTGTCTATAACCCAGGCATCGGGAGCCGGTTTCAGTGGGGCGATGGAACGGCAGCTGTCCTGTCTGTCCCGTTCCATAATTTCCTCGACTAAAGAATCCAGCGGAACGTGGTAGCCCCGGGCCAGCAAGTCACGCTGGCGGCGCCTGGCTCTGGCTTCAGGCGATGCTGTCAGAAAAACCTTCACCTGGGCATCTGGAAGTACTACTGTACCCACATCCCGCCCATCCATAACCACATTTTTGGATCTCGCCAGCTCCCGTTGCCGGTCAACCATTATTTCACGTACGCCGGGCAGACTTGCCACCATTGAAACGTGGCGTGTGACCTCCGGTTCCCGGATAGCCTGAGTTACATCTTCGCCGTCCAGGAATACCCGGGTCAGACGGTCGGGATCGGTGGTCAATTCAATCCGGCTCTGATTGGCCAGTGCCTTCAGAGATTCTTCATCGGCAAGGTTTAACCTCCGGCGCAGAGCTTTCAGGGTTATTGCCCGGTACATGGCTCCTGTATCAATGTATAAAAAGCCCAGTCGCCGGGCCAGTTCCCGGGCTACCGTACTTTTACCCGCCCCGGCCGGGCCGTCGATAGCAACCGAAATCGCTGGAACCATGGTCATCTCCCTATTATAGTAACACAAATACTCTTTTTACTTCGACACCGTAAAATTTTTTCCTTCAAAAAAGAGAAAAGAAGCCGGGAGAAAGTCTCCTGGCTTCTAGTCTACCCGCAAAGAGCTTAGAATACCAGCGAAACCGGGGAAGGAAACATCCACACAACCTGCATCCCGGATTACCGTCTTACCCCGGGCCGCCAGACCTGCTACAGCCATGGCCATTGCTATGCGGTGATCTCCATGACTGTTACATGAGGCTCCTGTCAGCGGTCGGCCCCCGCGTACACGCAGGCCGTCATCCAGTGCCTCTATTTCCACGCCAAATTTTTTAAGCTCCTGCACTACGGTTGCGATACGGTTGCTTTCCTTCACTTTCAGCTCCGAGGCATCCCGTACCACCAGCTCTCCTTCCGCCAGGGCACCGGCTACTGCCAGGACCGGGATTTCGTCTATGAGGCGGGGGATCAATTCACCACCAATGGTTACGCCTCTCAGGCGGGAATGGCGAACCCGGATGTCCGCCACTGGCTCGCCACCCAGCTCGTGCCGGTTGAAAACCTCCAGGTCGGCACTCATGGCCTGCAGCACTTCCACAATACCATTCCGGGTCGGGTTGACCCCGACTTCCCGTATGGTTACGTCGGAACCGGGAATTACCGCAGCCGCAACCAGAAGGAAAGCAGCGGACGAGATATCGCCGGGCACTGTTACCCTGCGTCCTGACAGGACCTGCCCTCCCTTGATCCAGACGGTAAGTCCTTCTTTCCCTATTTCAGCACCGAAGTATTGCAACATGCGTTCCGTATGGTCCCGGGACGGAGCGGGTTCAACAACCCGTGTTTCGCCCCGTGCCAAAAGGCCGGCCAGCAACAGGGCCGACTTTACCTGGGCGCTGGCCACAGGCAGGTGAAACTCCGCACCCTGCAGTTCACCGCCCCGTACCGCCAGGGGAGCCAGATTGGCTCCCTGGCGTCCCCAGATGGAGGCACCCATTCTGGATAAGGGCCCTGTCACCCTTTTCATAGGACGCCTGCGCAGTGAGGCATCGCCGGTAATAACGGAAAAAAAAGGTAACCCGGCCAGGATGCCCAGCAGAAGACGTATGGTTGTGCCGGAATTGCCCGCATCCAGCACATTTTCCGGTTCCTTCAGGGCTCCAGGGCCCCTGCCGTGTACTACCAGCCGGCCGTTTTCACCGGGGCCGGTAAATGTTACTCCCATTTGGGCCAGGCATTTCACCGTAGCCAGGCAGTCAGCACCCATAAGAAAATTCTCAATTTGAGTATCGCCTTCAGCCAGCGCACCGAGCATGGTTGCCCGGTGCGAGATGGATTTGTCCCCGGAGACTCTAACGCTTCCCCGCAGTGCCCGGGGCGGGGTGATTTCCAGGTTCAACTATACTACCTGCCTTTCATTTGCAAAATATCCACCGGACTCTTGAAAGACCAGGGTTATTTCACCGCTTCACCACCTGGTACCCGGCCCGCCTCAAGATCTCAGCCGCTTCCTCCTGTTCGGCGACGGTGGCGAAGGCCAGGCGGACGGAGCCCCCTTCCCCTTCCCGCACCCGGATTATTTCAATGTCGCTGATGTTGATGCCCGCGTCTCCCAGGAGGCCGGCAACTCTGGCAATCATACCCGGACGGTCAGGAACACCCGCCACTATTTCATACATGGTCCCCAGATACCCGCGCATGCTGGCGGGTATTTGTTTGCGTGCCTGGCTGGCCCGTCCTAAAAGGTTCAGGATTCTTTCACCTTCACGGTTTTTTATTGCTTCTTCCACCAGGTCCAGTTGCTGGCGGAAGGCATCCAGCACCATGGTAACCGCCTGTGCATTTGAGAGAAGAATATCCCGCCACATTGAAGGATTACCGGCGGCCACCCGGGTTGTATCCCGGAACCCCCCGGCACCCAGGGGGAGAAAACCCTCCCCCCCGGGTAAGTTTACCAGCGTATTCACCAGGGTTGCAGCCACCAGGTGGGGCAGGTGGCTGACTGCAGCTACGGCCCGGTCATGCTCTGCAGGGGTCATTTCCACCACTTTAGCCCCCACCCCGGCAGCCAGCTTCCTTACCTTTTCAAGAGCCTGCAGGGGTGTATCCGGAAGAGGAGTGATGATGTAAAAGGCATTCTCAAAAAGGTAGGGGTCCGCATCCTCGTTTGCGAGGGCGTTCGTCTTCGTCGCCTTATCGGCCGCTTTCACAGCCC
>NZ_JBNATZ010000014.1:0-20745 GCF_049701015.1 Desulfofundulus sp. | reverse complement strand
TCCTGATCACGCTTGAAACTCCGGTTATAGCCGGAGTTTATTTTTGCGGAAGAAGTCGCGACTCGCGACAAGTATTGATATTTTCCTGAAGGAATTGGTCAAAAAATGCTGAATATCTAGCTGTAATCCATGTTGTTTAATACATTACAATAGATTATTATAGTCTCATGATTGAAAAAGGAGTGTGAAAATCGTGCATAACTGGAAACGTACGCTGGCCTTTGTTGCGCTGGCCGCCTTCGTAGCCGGTGTAATGTTTGCCGGTGGATGCTTACTGGTCAAAGACATCAAACCGCAGGAAGCCGGGCTGCCTCAGGTAGACAACGTGGCCAATGCCATGCCCGGTGTCGGGCCCGGTACGGTAGCTGATATTGTTTCCAGGGCTGGGCCTGCTGTTGTAAAGATTGATACAGTGGTGATACGGAGTAGTGGTGGCATGGACCCTTTCTTTGATGATCCATTCTTCCGCCAGTTTTTTGGTGGGCCCCTGGGTTTTCAGTCCCAGCCCCGGGAGGAACGAGGAATCGGTTCCGGCTTTATTATGTCCCAGGACGGCTACATTCTTACCAATGAGCATGTGATCGACGGTGCACAAAAGATAACTGTAACCATTCAGGGTTTCGACCGGCCTCTGACGGCCAGGGTAGTTGGTGCTGACTACGACCTGGACCTTGCCGTGTTGAAAGTTGATGCCAGCAAGCCCCTGCCCACATTGAAGCTGGGAGATTCCGATAAAATTCGGGTTGGGGACTGGGTTATTGCCATAGGTAATCCCTTCGGGTTGGATCACACTGTTACGGTAGGGGTAATCAGTGCCAAGGGTCGCCCTGTTACAGTGGAAAACCGGCGCTACAAGAATCTTTTGCAGACGGATGCCTCCATTAACCCGGGCAACAGCGGTGGCCCCCTCTTGAATCTCAATGGTGAAGTGGTTGGCATTAATACCGCCGTAGCTCAGGCCCAGGGCATTGGATTTGCCATTCCTGCCAGCACGGTCAAAGAGGTTTTAAACCAGCTTCTGCAGGGAAATGGAAAGGGCCGTCCCTGGCTTGGTGTGCAGATGCAACCTGTAACTGAAGAGATTGCTGCCTACCTTGAATTGCCGGAGGCAGCGGGGGCACTTGTGGCAGGTGTGGTTCCGGGTAGTCCTGCGGATAATGCGGGATTGGTTCAGGGAGACGTAATTTTAAAGGTGGACAACCAGAAAATTGGAAGCCCCGATGATGTGGTGCGGATAATACAAAAAAGCAAAGTGGGCCAGCGCGTGGTATTGCAAATTTATCGTAACGGCCGCACCCGCTATGTTCCTCTGGTCCTTGCTGAAAAGCCTGCACAATTGCGCTAAAAAAATACCCCTTCCTAGGAAGGGGTATTTTCGTACATATGCTTTAACATCCTCTTTACTTCTTCTTTTAAAAGCTTTCCGGAAGTTGTTTTTGGCAGGCTCTCAATTAAATGTATCCTGCGGGGTACCTTATAAGGAGCCAACCTCTGTGCACAAAAGGCCTGTAATTCTGGAATGTCCAACTTCTCGTGGTTTCGTGGCATGACCAGAGCTATTACTTCTTCTCCCATTACCGGGTCGGGGATACCCACTACAACGGCATCGAAAACCTGAGGGTGCAGGTAAAGAACTTCTTCAACCTCCCGGGGATCGATATTCAAACCTCCACGAATAATAACATTCTTTTTGCGTCCAACGATGAATACATACCCGTCTTTATCCATGTAGCCCAGGTCTCCTGTGTGCAGCCAGCCGTTGCGGAGCACTTTTTGCGTTTCTTCTTCCTGGTTAAGGTAGCCCTTCATTACGTTTGGCCCCCGGACCACGATTTCTCCTACTTCACCGACGGATAAAGGTCTATCCTCGTAGTCAACTATATTTACTTCCACGCCCGGGATAGGGAGACCTGCGGAGCCCGGTTTTTTTAACCCTGTAACCGGGTTGCAACAGACTACCGGGGAGGTTTCAGTAAGCCCGTAGCCTTCCGTGATCTGCAGGCCAAATTTCTTCTCAAAGGCATGAAAAACCTGCACGGGCAGGTGAGCTCCACCACAAAAGGCAACTTTCCAGGAACTCAGGTCGAAATTTTTGACCAGCGGTTCTTCCAGCAACAGTGCGTACATGGTTGGAGGACCATAGAAAAAGGTAATCTTTTCATCTTGAATGGTTTGTAAGAGCGTGCGCGCTCCGGGCCATTTTTCCTGGATGACCACCGTGGCTCCCGTAACTAAAGAAGCATGTAAAACGCAAGTCTGGGCCGCCGAGTGGTAAGCTGGTGCTACCAGCAAAGATTTGTCCCTGGGAGTGAGTCCGCAGAAACGGGCAAATGTGGAAGCATTGCTGTAGAGATTGCTGTGGGTTAACATTACTCCCTTGGGTTTACCGGTATTGCCGGGAGTATAAAGTATTTCCGCCACGTCTTCTCTCGCCCCGGGATTGGAGATGTTGCTGGCGGGTTGTACCGCCAGTAATTCCTCATAGGAACGGATATTCGGGGCACTTTTTTCAACATGTGTGACAATGAAGCCCCGGGGGATATGAAGCTCCCTTGCCAGTTCGGTGAATAAGGAGATATTTGCTGAATTGCAAATTACAAGGCTTGGAGCAGCATCCCGGGCAATAACACCTACCTCATGGATGGTGAAAAGAGGATCAACAGGAACAGCAATACCCCTTGCCTGCAAAACTGCGTAAAAAGAAACCACAAATTCAGGGCAGTTTTCCATCGCTATCAGTACCCGTTCACCTGGTAAGAGACCCAAATCCAACAACCCGCCGGCTAAACGATTGATCCATTGGTTCAGGGTGGCATATGTTATGCGTTGATTATGAAAAACCAGGGCTTCGTGATCAGGGGAAAACTGGCCGATCTCAGCCAGCCTCAAGGCCAGGTTCATATGTTTACCTCCTTGTAAGCCCGGGGCGGATAATGATCTGTGATAAGCAATGTATTAAAAATTCTCTTTTGCGCAAACAAATTCCTGCTGCTGTCTATCTTTTTTAGGATCATTTGAGGGTACCTGTTGTAAGTAACGGCGGAGCAGTTCTTCTCTCCCCATGGCCACGATTTTTGCGGACAGTTTTTTCTTATGCCGGTTGAAACGCAATCGTCCCTCGGCATGATAAAAACTCAGGAGCCAGCCCTGGTACCAGCTGGCCAGGCCTGTTATGGTAGCAGGAGGATCGCTGACGGTAAAACCCAGACGTTCTGTTCCCCGGTAAAGTATCGTCAATCCAACTACCGCTCGAATGTTTTTTCCCTGCGGCGTACTATGGACCCACCGGGCAAGGGCGGGAAGGGAACGCTTGACTTCTTTTAAAGTAAGTAGTGCAATCCGTTCCGGGCTCTTCCCCGTGCTGGTGATTTCTTTAAGCATCTCATTGTTCAGGTGGAGTTCGACAATGGGATCACCGGCTCGTAGCAATGTTCCGTCGGACAGGGTTATAGGCCTGCCGTAATAACGACGTGTCCGGAGTCGAAAGAGGGTAGGTCTACCCTCCAGATGAAGCTCCTTGATGCCCAATAAACGAATAATAAGAGAGTCCATTCTTTGCCCCAGACGTTTCCAGAAATTGTCCTGAGGTAAATACAGTTCGGCCATTGGTACTATTGATAGGCCCCGTTGTTGCAGACCGTCGATAATTAAAGGGAGGGCTGCCAGCATTTTTTCAGGTGCTCCCGGAGCTGCTCCCGGGGTATCATCGCTGTCGTGGAATACCAGGATTGACCCGTCCCGTACGCGAGAGAGAACCTGGCGGGTTATGGATTCGGGAGTGCACCGGCGTCCCCAATCCCAGCTCATAAACGACCACAACACCACCCTCTGGCCGAAAAGGTAACTGTGGAGCAGTGACAAAAGGTTGAACAAACCCCAGGGTGGCCGGTAGAGTCGTGGCGGCTGGCCGGTGATTTCCTGGATTACCTGGCTGGCTCTTCTTACTTCCCTGAACATGGCCCGGGGGCCCAGAAACCAGGGGAGATGATGATGGAAACCATGACTGGCCACTTCGTGACCTTCAGCAATCATTCTGGTAATCAACTCCGGGTGTGCTTTCGCCTTGTACCCGAGTACAAAAAAACATCCCCGTACTCCGTGTTGCTTTAAAATATCTAAAACCCGGGGGGTGTAGACGGGATCAGGACCGTCGTCAAAGGTGATGGCCACCTTCCTGCCACCCCGCGGTCCCTGCCAGATGACTCCTATATGACATAATCGTGCCAGAGCAGTGGGCAAAAGGGCGTACAGCCCCAGGGAAAAGGTGAGTAATTTGAACAAGACTTGTGTCATGCTCTTCTCTCCAGTATAAGAATACCAGCGTAATATTTGGGAGCTTATTTAACAAGAAACTTTTCCAGGGGGTAAAAGGTATAAAAAAGAGCTACGCTAAGCAACACCACCGTTGCCAGCATGATGGGTGCCGTTAGTCCTGCATTATGGGCGACCATGCTTCCCACAGCCGGGCCGATGGCTGCTCCCAGGCCTTCGACGGTCGCAAAAACACCCCATCCCGTTGCCTGCCGCTCCGGAGGGATAACTCTCGCCAGCAGGGTATTCCAGGCTGGCAGGATCACGGAATAGGAAAGGCCCAGCAGAATAGCCAGGGGAAAGGCACTGTAAGGGCTGTGACTGGCTGTAAACAACCCCAGGCATAGGGAGCTCAAGGCAAAACCACAGGCCAGAAGACTGTTCAGAGTCAGGCGGTCCACAACCATACTCATGGGAAGGAGCCCGAGTACAGCAGCACCTCCACCTGCCAGCAGCAACATACCATACTGATTATAACTTAATCCCAACTGGTTTTGTGCAAAAAGGGGCAGTACAGGTAACAGCAGTCCTGCACAAAAGGTTTGCAGGAACATACCCGGGATCAGGATACGAACTACTGCCGGATTGGTTGACAGGCGGGAAATGGAATGAAGAATACCTTCCCTCGTTTGCTTTATGTGGTGGTGTGAGGGAGATAGAATTAACACTGTGAGAACCACGGCAACAAGCCACAAAATAATGATCAGCGAAAACGCAGGTTCAAATCCTGCGGACAGGATAAAATTAACAGCTACCAGCCCGGTGCCAGATCCGGTCAGCCAGGCGGCAAAAACAAGACCGATGCGTTTAGCCCGGCCGGGCATTTCAACTGGAGCCACCTCACTCATTACTCCCAACCAGACAGGAGATATCCCAAGGCCAAAAACGGCTGATGCAACCACCAGAACAACCGGGAGAGGGTAGAGTTTCATCGAGATCAGAGACGCCAGGCTGGCAAGTAAACCAATAAGCAGCACTGGCCTGCCTGTACGGTCGAAATACCAGCCGGCAGCAGTTTTTGATGCTGTTTCCGTGAAATAGTGAGCCGAAACCGCAAAACCGGAAACGGTTATGGACAAACCCAGGTGCTTAACGGCATATATGGGAAGAAAAGAAAGAAAAAAGGCCCCCCTGGCAAATTCTGCAACAAAGAGGATGGCTATGAGCATCCATTCCTCGCGGGAAAGGTTTGACGACAACAAGGGCCATGTAGCCTCCTGAATTCGAGATTTTCTTAAATTATACCGCAAAAACGGCAGATTTGGAAGGGTTGTGCAAGGGAGACATCCAGGGCCAAAAACATGGGTGGGATAAACTCCCACCCTCCAAATGTTGAACGCTTTTCCTTTGCACTGCTCACGATTTGCGGCTGAAGGCTAGAAGAATTATTTCCTCTCCCTGACGACCTTCGTTTAGTTTTTTTTCTGCTTCCTGTAACTGGCTGATCTGGATACTATTGAGGTCGGCGATTTCCATGCCTCTGATGTCCATCTTTTCCCGTACTCCCTCCTTTTTTGATATCTAACTTTAGTATGTCCCTTTTGATAGAACTAGTTTAAACTTTATCTTGAAATCACCTGAAAATTTCAATATAATAAGGTAGCTCTTATTTTTTCCCTTTAACCAACTCCTGTTTTATTTAGAAGTTGTACGTAAACATTGTTCGGGGGGCAATCATGCAACGCTTCTGGACAACCATTTGTTGTTGTGTTTTGCTCTTGTGTTTTTATCCCGGTGTTGCCCTGGCGGCGTCACAACCGCAGACACTCGCGAAAGCAGCCCTGCTGATGGACGCACGGAACGGGCAGGTTCTATACCAGAAAAGTGCTACTTTGCCCATGTATCCCGCCAGTACTACCAAAATCCTTACAGCCATTATCGCCCTGGAACATTCTCGTCTGGACGATGTGGTTACGGTTCCCCGGGAGGCCACCCTGGTGGAGGGTTCGAGTATCGGTTTGCAGGAAGGCGAAAGGCTTACCATGGAGGACCTCCTTTATGCACTGTTATTGTCTTCAGCCAATGATGCGGCTGTGGCCATTGCCGATCATGTGGCTGGCTCCGTTCCTGCTTTTGCAGCCTTAATGAATCAAAAGGCACGTTCAATTGGAGCCCGGGCGAGTAATTTTCAGAATCCAAGCGGTCTTCCTGATCCCCGGCATTATACAACTGCCTATGATATGGCCTTGATTACCAGGTATGCTATGCAAAACCCCACCTTCAGGGCCATTGTTTCCACCCGTTTCAAACAGATCCACAGGCCGGATGCTGACAGAAGTAAAGGACCTCCCCAGGAGCACCTGTGGAATCACAACCGCCTTCTTTCCCGTTACGAGGGGGCCATCGGGGTTAAGACTGGATATACCGTTGAGGCGGGGCAATGTCTGGTGGCTGCTGCTCAACGTGATGGACGGGAATTAATTGCCGTGGTTCTGAACAGTCAGGGGAGCGCTGTTTACAGCGATGTACAGGCATTGCTTGATTATGGTTTCTCAGCCTTCCAGACGGCTGAGCTGGTAAAGAGCGGAGAAGTGGTGGCTTCTTTTTCGCTGCCCGGCGGAGCCGGCGAAGTTAAAGCAGTTGCCGGAAACAGTTTTTATTTTGATTTTCCCGTCGGCGGAAGATTGTCCTTTGAACGGGAAGTCGTTATGTACCGTAATTTACGGGTACCTATCACAGCAGGACAAAAGGTGGGAGAGCTTATTCTTACCCGTCCCGGGGGTGAAGAGTTGGGGCGGGTGGAGCTGGTATCGGCCGGGTCCGTGGGCGCTGGTGTTACCAGGCGCTGGTCCACCTGGATCCTCGGTATGTTCGTATTTCTTGTTTCTTTACGCTTGAGGGCTCTGATGGTTCGCCGCCGTCGCTGGCAGCGGCGCTACCCGCCATACTTGCGCTAACGCACATTTTTCACATTTTTCAATTGCCATTTGACTTTTTTCTGTATGTTCATTATACTTACTCCAAGGGCTTAATTGGCGGGGTGAGCACCTGGATGCAAAAAGTTATAAACGAGGTGGAGGAAAAGCTTCGCGCCGGTGATTCCAGGCTGACACCGCGCCGGGAGCATATTCTGCGCGTGCTTTTGGAAAACAAAGACAAACACCTCAGTGCGGAGGAAATTTATAATCTGGTCAAACAAAAAGCTCCCGACGTGGGGCTCGCCACAGTATATCGAACTTTAGAACTCTTCCTGGATTTTGATATCATCCGTAGCATTGATTTCGGAGATGGTCGCAAACGCTATGAATTTGGTAGTGAAGAGGGAGAACGACACCATCACCATCACCTCATCTGTACCCGCTGCGGGAAAATTATAGAAGTGAATGAAGATTTGCTGGAGGACCTGGAAAAGCGGGTTACAGAAACATATGATTTTAAAATCACAGACCATGAGTTGAAGTTTTTTGGGTACTGCAAGGAATGTGCAGGTGAAGGGGTTTAAACCGTTTTTTTGACGAAACAAGTGAAGATATTCACAAAATCGCGTTGTGTGAGGCCGTTCCTTGCAGGCTGTATTACAGAAATAGTCAGGTTCCACCAAATGTGAAAACTATCACTAAAGTCGAATGTAAAATTTATATTAAAAATAACATCCGATGGTTGTAATGGTACAAGCTGGTGAAGTAAGATGGTGATAGCGAACTTTCTAAAAACATATTAAGGGGGTTTGGCATGGAATTACCGCGGCAATATAACGAAAACAGGCTGGTCTTGATGATACAGGAACCCGCTGTTATTTTCAGTTACTGGGAATTGTCCCGTGGACAATGGGAGTCGTTGGGTGAAGGCTGTTCTTTATTTTTGCGGCTTTATAGTCTCGGGTCAACCCCGGGGGGTACCATCTTGAGGGAAGTTTCTCTTCCCCCCTTTACTAACGACTGGTATTTTCGCGATTTACTTCCTGAACATGTCTACCAGGCTGAAATCGGTTATTATGGGCTGAATGGGGAATTCTATCCCCTGCTTCGTTCCAATCGGGTTCTTACACCCCGGGTCAGAAAAGTTGAAGGGATGGTGCGTTCTCTTAAGGTAGAGAAAGTTATTCGGGATGATAAAAAAGAGAACGCCCTGCAAGATCGGGGAAATGATGCTGCCTTTTGGGAAACATACAGTTCCTTGCTTTTACAAAACAAGAGTTGACTTACCGACTGAAAGGAGAGTTTTAATGACCGCAGGTTACCTGGCATTGGTATTGCATGCCCATTTGCCTTTTGTAAGGCATCCAGAGATATGCGAGTGCCTGGAAGAACGCTGGTTCTTCGAGGCCTTGACAGAGTGTTATATTCCTCTTGTAGAAGTACTTGATGGATTGATCAGGGACGGGGTTTCCTTTGAACTCACCTTGTCCCTCTCCCCGCCCCTTTTGGCCATGCTTGCCGATCCATTGCTCCAGAGTCGCTATCTGAAACACCTGGAAGGTATGATCCGGTTGGGAGAAGCGGAGTGCCGGCGTACGGCCGGGGATGCGGGGCTACACCCGCTCGCTCTGATGTACCTGGAAAAGTTAAATGAGGTGCGGAGGGTTTATACGGAAAAATATCAATGTGACCTGATTGGTGCTTTTAAGATTCTGCAACGGTCGGGGAAAGTGGAGCTGATTACTACCTGTGCCACTCATGGGTACTTACCGCTCATGAAGACCAGGGAGGCCATGAGGGCTCAAATTGGTGTGGGCCTGGCTTTCTTTGCTGAACATTTCGGTGGACCTCCCGATGGATTCTGGTTGCCTGAATGTGGGTATACCCCTGGTGTTGAAGAATTACTCAAGGAATTCGGTATTCGTTATTTTTTTATTGAAACCCACGGGTTTCTTTACGCAAACCCTGTACCCCGTTACGGTATCTTTGCACCGGTAAGCTGTACCAATGGAGTGGCTGTATTCGGCCGGGATCCGGAGAGCTCACGACAGGTTTGGGACAGGCAAAGTGGGTATCCGGGCGATTATTTCTACCGGGAGTTTTACCGTGACATTGGTTATGACCTTGATCTGGACTATTTGCGTCCTTACCTTCCGGCGGGTAGTATTCGTGTGGATACCGGGTTTAAATATTACCGCATTACCGGTCCGGGCCCCCATAAAGAACCCTACCGTCCAGAGCTGGCCTGCGCACGTGTGGCGGAACATGCCGGGCACTTTCTCTTTCACCGGCAACAGCAGGTGTTACGGCATGGGGCGGAGATGGACCGGCCTCCGCTGGTAGTTGCTCCCTATGATGCGGAGTTGTTCGGTCACTGGTGGTATGAAGGGCCTCAGTGGATAGACATGCTCAGCCGCAAAATTTCCTTCGATCAGGATGCCATACAGATGATTACCCCGGGCCGGTACCTGTCCATGTATCCCGAATTGCAGGTGGTTGATCTGCCCATGAGCAGCTGGGGGGAAGGAGGTTATAACCGTGTCTGGCTGAATCCAAGCAATGACTGGATTTACCGTCACCTTCACCGCGCAGAGGCCGTTATGGCTGACCTGGCCGATTTGCATCAGAACCCTGCCGGGGTGGAGAAGCGGGCCTTAAATCAGGCTGCCAGGGAATTGCTTTTAGCCCAGAGCAGTGACTGGGCCTTTATTATCAGGACAGAAACCGCCGTGGAATATGCTCGTAAAAGGCTGGCCGGGCATATCGGCAGGTTCAACCTTCTGGTGGAACAATTGGAAAATGGGTCTCTTGACGAGGGCGTACTGCAGGAAATAGAAGAACGGGATAACATTTTCTCCCAGCTGGATTATCGTATTTACAGCCGTCACCGGCGGGACGGGTGCCTTGCTACGAACTCCGGGTTGCCTGTGCGCATCTTAATGTTGTCCTGGGAATATCCACCTGTCACTGTAGGTGGCCTGGCCCGGCACGTTTACGATCTTTCCCGGGCCCTGGCTCGCCTTGGGAACGAAGTGCATGTGATTACCTGTCCTGTAGCAGGGGAGGAGGCATACTCTCTTGAGCAGGGCGTCCATGTACACCGCCTTCTTCCTGAACAGCTTGGTGCAAGGGATTTTTTAACCTGGGTCGGTCAGTTGAACGAAGGCATGATTACGCTGGCCCGGGAAGTCATAAGTGTCTGGGGGATGCCGCACCTGGTCCATGCCCATGATTGGATGGTTGGGTCAGCGGGTGAATACCTGCTTAAAAGGTACGGGTTCCCTCTGGTGGCCACTATTCATGCCACGGAGCACGGGCGGAACAGGGGCATTCGTACCGACCTGCAGCGCCGGATCCACGAAAAAGAGTACCGGTTAACCCGGGATGCTTCTCTGGTTATCTGTTGCAGCAATTACATGGCTGAAGAGGTGAGCCGGCTTTTTGACCTGGACATGCAAAAGGTGAAGGTGATTCCCAACGGGGTGGATCCGGCCAATCTGCTGGAGGGGAGGGCGAAAGAACCGGATTGCAAGGACCTGTACCACCGGGACCCGAATATCGTTTTTTTGGGACGGCTGGTACCCGAAAAAGGAGTGCAGGTGCTCCTGGAGGCCCTGGTATCCATACTGGAACGGGTTAAAGGAGCGCGGCTGCTGGTAGCGGGCCGGGGTCCCTATGAGGAATATTTGAAAGGCCGTGTTAAGGAGCTGGGGCTTTCAATGAGGGTGGAATTTGTAGGTTTTGTCGATGACCCGGGGCGCAACCGCCTTCTGGAGTTAGCCCGGGTGGCGGTGTTCCCCAGTCTTTATGAACCCTTTGGGATCGTGGCTCTGGAAGCCATGGCCGCCCGGGTACCGGTGGTGGTTGCTGATACCGGTGGCCTGGGTGAAATTGTAGAGCATGGGGTTGATGGGTACAAGGTTCCGCCCGGTAGACCGGATTTGCTGGCCCATTATATCACCCGGTTGCTTACATATCCTGAGCTGGCTGTTGAAATGTGCCAGCATGCCTGGCGAAAAATTATTACCAATTATAATTGGGAATATATTGCCGAAGAAACACAACAGGCATACTATGAAGCCATAATGCTGAACAATTCCTCCCGGATCTGATTAAGCAAGATTAATGCTCTTCGAACTGGAACCATTTGTACCCTACCATAATATGATAATTTAAAAACGAGGGGTGTCAGTGTCGATGAAGCTTGATGGATTATTTACGGATTGGCTGAACCCTTTTCCATTTAAAAAAATTAGCCCGTGGTGGATTGTCGGTGCCGTATGCCTGCTGGTGCTTATTCTTATGGCAGTCATTATAATGGTGGTGATTTAGTTAGACTAACAACCGGTTCTGCTATCGGAACCGGTTTTTTATGAAGATTAATTAATTCCCGGGAGGGATCAGTCATGGGAGGCGGGGTTAGGCTGGGTCTGGCTCTGGGGGGCGGTTTTTTGCGTGGTATAGCCCATGTCGGCGTCTTGAAGGTACTCACCTCCGAAGGGATTGAACCTCAACTGGTGGCTGGAACCAGCGCAGGTAGTATTGTCGCTGCACTTTACTGCAGTGGCTGGAGCATCCGGGAGATGGAGAAGCTGGCGCTGGAAGTAAGTCCCCAGGATATCTATGATTTGGGCCCCATGTTTTTCAACCTTGGTACCATGGCCATCAAGGTCTTTTTTGATCTCCTCCACCTGCCCTCCCCCTTTCCTTCTCCCCTGGGGTTAATGTCGGGTTGTAAATTGGAGAGGTGGATGGATCATCTGCTGGAGCGGAAAACCTTCCGGCAATTGGGGAAATTGCTGGCCATCACTTCGGTGGATATTCAAACCGGACACCGCATTATTTTCGTCAGTGAAGATGTTACCTTCAGTCCTCCGCCTGAAGATATTTTTTTCATTCGGGGGATACCGGTGGCTAAGGCTGTTCGGGCCAGTTGTGCAGTTCCGGGTCTGTTCGAGCCGAAGAAAATCGGTGACCGGTTGCTGGTAGATGGCGGACTGAGGGAAAATGTGCCGGTGGAAGTGCTGCATCTTCTGGGTGCCGATGTGGTGGTAGGAGTTGATGTGGGGTACGAAGGTGAGCACAGCAGGCCTATCCACAATATGGTTCAGATACTTACTCAATCACTTGATATTATTGGCAATGAAGTTACAAGAGTGAAACTGGAAAACTATGCCGATTTAGTGATCCGTCCAGTTCTGACCGGAGTTACTCCCTGGGACTTCTCACGAAATGCTTACTGCATTGCCCAGGGAGAGAAAGCGGCCAGGGCGTTGGTTCCCGAGCTAAAGCGCATGTTGCAGGAAAAAAGAAGCCGCCCTTAACCCTGCTCTTCCTGCCGGGCAGGTTTATTTTTTGCTTTGCTTCAGGGCAGGGTCGGGGTATAATTACGTTGTCGAAGGAGGGATTTGCGATGACCTTTTTACCCGGCGGTTTAGCTACGGGGATTGGCAGTCTGCCCTACCAGGATCCACAACAGGCCCTGCCCCTGATCAGAGAAAATATGCCCGTTATTCCCCACTGGCCCCAGTTGCCCCAGAGAGGTAGCACAGAGGGCTTTGTGCAACAGTTCTTGCAACCCCTGGTTCATTTTGGACTGCTGGTGACTGAAAGGGACCGGGTTGTTTTTGATGACCGGAACCCCTGTTGGTCTGAAATGCTGACCAATTTTTATACCGCTTATCTGGCGGTGGAAGAAAAAGATGCCAATGCCCTGGAGACATTTGCCCTGCCCCCGGGGGCAGCAGCAGGTTTTTACGCTTTCATGGAGGAAATGTCCAGGGATATCGGTGAAGCCCTTTATCTCAAAGGTCATCTGGCCGGACCTCTTACCATTGCTTTTCAGCTCAAGAACAGCCGGGGCCGGGTGGCTTATTATGAAGAACAACTGCGGGATCTGGTGGTAAAAACTCTCGCTGCTCATGCCTACTGGCAGGCCGCTGCTCTCGCAAGGCTTAACCGGCAGCCGATAATTTTCGTGGACGAACCTGCAGTCAGCGTTTACGGTCAGTTTAATTATATAACTGTCACCCGGGAAATGATTATAAACGATTTAAACACTATTTTTCACTTTATTCACGAGGCGGGTGGGCTGGCCGGGGTGCATTCTTGTAATGCCATCGACTGGTCCATCCTGTGTGAATGTGATCTGGACATTATCAATCTTGATGCCTATAACTTCGGTTCTTCCCTGTTTGTTTATGCCCCGGAATTAAAGGACTTCATTCAAAGAGGAGGGGTTATAGCCTGGGGTATTGTGCCAACTTCTGAAAAAGCCTTTGATGAAGAAGAAAGGTCCCTGTTATTAAGGTGGAAAGAACTGTTCTCCGGATTGGTTCAGCGAGGTATACCGGCAGAACAGTTGTACCGCCAGTCCATGATTACCCCTGCCTGTGGGACCGGTCTTCTGGCTCCGGAGCTGGCCGAGCACATTTATCGTCTCACCAGGAAGGTATCGGCGCAGGTTCGTGAGGGGGCGTTTTAATCATGTTGCCCGACTTTCACCTGCATACCGGCCTGTGCGGTCATGCCACTGGAGATGTGCTCGACTATGTTGTTGTGGCCCGCTCCAGGGGCCTCACACACGTAGGTTTTGCCGATCATATCCCCATGTACTGGTTGCCTCCCGGCCGGCGGGATCCGGAACTGGCCATGAGTGAGGAAGAATTACCCGGGTATGTTGAATCAGTTCAGAAGCTTAAGGAAAACTATTTAGATTTAACCATCCGCCTGGGGATAGAGGCCGATTATATACCGGGTTTCGAAAACCAGCTACGAGCACTTCTTTCCCGGTACCCTTTTGATTATGTTCTGGGTTCGGTACACTACCTTGGAACATGGGGTTTTGACAACCCGGATCAGGTTGAGGAATACGGTCGAAGGGATATCGATGAATTATACAGACAGTATTTTTCGTTGGTACAGCAGGCTGCGCTCGCGGGTCTCTTTGATGTCATTGCCCATCCGGATTTAATCAAAAAGTTTGGTTACCGGGCCCGCATGGATCTGCTGGAGGTTTACGAAGAAACTGCCAGGGCCTTTGCTGAAGGTGGTGTCTGCGTGGAGGTGAATACAGCCGGCCTGCGCGTGCCTGCCGGGGAGATCTACCCCGCTTTAGATTTTCTCAAACTCTGCCGCCGTTATCAGGTTCCGGTTACCGTAGGTTCAGATGCCCACCAGCCCCACCTGGTGGCTTACGGTTGGGACCGGGTGCGGGAATGGTTGCTGGCTGCTGGTTACAACGCAGTGGTGGTGTTCAGAGAAAGACAAAAGGAACTGATCAACATCCTCTAAGATTAGCCAGGTACTGGCTAATTTTTTTATTTTTTCTTGCGAGCTGGCAGGATTTTAATCTTGCCTGGAGAATTAGGGTGGTGAGATGTGGAGTCAAGTGGAGCTAAAGTGGATCATAGTGGGGCATCCGTATGTTTTTAGGCGAGTACCGGCATACCATTGATGCCAAGGGACGTTTGATTATACCAGCCCGCTTCCGCGAAGGCCTGGGCGAAAAATTCGTTTTGACCAAGGGTCTGGACGGATGCCTTTTCGCCTACCCCCCTCAAGAATGGGCGGAACTGGAAAATAAAATGCGGTCCTTGCCCTTGACCAGGGCCGACGCCCGGGCCTTTGTGCGTTTTTTCTTTGCCGGTGCCTGTGAATGTGAGGTAGATAAACAGGGTAGAATACTTATTCCAGGAAACTTGAGGGAGTACGCAGGTATCGAAAAGGATGTGGTGATAATTGGGGTTTCCGCCAGAGTAGAAATCTGGTCTGCCGTCCGGTGGGAAGAATATAACTCCCGGGCGGCCGGTCAGGTAGAAGAGATCGCAGAAAAAATTGTGGATTTGAATTTGGGGATATAAAATCTCGCGGAAGCCTGTAGGGGCGGGTTTTTCACCCGCCCCTACAATGATAGGTGGCAAGAGCAGAAGATGGAGGAGAGAAACTTTACGCATCAGCCGGTATTGCTGGAGGAAGTGCTGGCCTGGCTGAAACCTGAAGACGGTGGAATCTACGTGGACTGTACTGTTGGTGGTGGGGGGCACGCTGAAGCTATTCTGGAAAACAGCAGCCCCGGTGGACTGCTGATCGGTCTGGATCAGGATCCACATGCCCTTGAAGCGGCCGCCAGACGTCTGGCTCCTTATGGGGAGCGGGTTATTCTGGTACGCAAAAACTTTATCAACCTGCCACAGGTTCTGAGCGAACTGGGTATTTCAGCCGTTAACGGCATACTCTTTGACCTTGGTGTTAGTTCTCCCCAGCTGGATGTTCCCGAGCGGGGTTTTAGTTACCACCACGAGGGCCCACTGGATATGCGTATGGACCCAACTGTGGAACATACAGCTGCTTACCTGGTCAACAACCTGGAAGAAGAGGAACTGGCCGGAATCATTGCCCGCTACGGCGAGGAACGCTGGGCCAGGAGGATCGCTTCCTTCATTGTGCGGAAGAGGCAGCACCAGCCCATAACAACTACCTCCCAGCTGGTGGAAATAATTAAAGAAGCTGTACCGGCCAGGAGCAGGCGTAGCGGGCCACACCCGGCCCGGCGGACTTTTCAGGCCTTGAGGATTGCTGTTAACCGTGAACTTGAAGTGCTACCGGAAGCTCTGCATCATGCGGTGGAACTGCTTTTACCAGGCGGCCGTATTCTTGTTATAACGTTTCATTCACTGGAGGACCGGATCGTCAAAAATTTATTCCGCCGGCTGGCAAATCCTTGTATCTGTCCACCCGACTTTCCCCAATGCACATGCGGGCAACAGCCGGTATTACGGGTGCTCACTCCTGGCGGGGTGGTACCTTCGGAAAAGGAGGTAAATTCAAATCCCCGCTCCCGCAGTGCCCGGTTACGGGTGGCGGAAAAATTAGGGACGGTTCTAAATGCCACGGGGGGTGAATAAGTTTTGGTAGTAGCAAAGGAACAACCATATTACCAAAGCCCGCCCGGGGAAAAGCATAGCCCTGCGGGTCATTCCCGGCCGCAAGCACGGCCCCGGGAGCATCTGATGCTGATGCTGCTGGTCCTGCTCGTTTTTGCATTGGGTGTTCTCATTATGGTCTTTTACTCCCGCCTGTTTATTACGGGGTATAAGATTGCCCGCATGCAAAAGGAGCTGGCCGAGCTTGAAATTGAGACCCGGGGTCTTACCGAGGAGGTGTCCAGGCTATCTTCCCTGGAAAGGGTTGAGGCTCTGGCCACTACCCGCCTGGGCATGGTGGAGCCAGACGAAAACCAGGTGGTACTGGTAAAAGCCGCGGGCGAACCCGGAGATGTTTCCCGCGAACCCAGACAGGCGGATAAACCTGGGTCTGGTAACACGGAAAAAGGCGGTTTACCCGGGGAGCATCACTGGGTCCTGCAGGCCCTGGCCGATCTGGTCATTCACCATTCCTCCGGACATTCCGGCTAAAGGGGATCTATTTTTTTTCACGGGTGGGCGCTATCGGAGGGAAGGGTATGCGCACCACCAGTATCATTATTCGTCGCAGGCTAACCTCTCTTTTACTTTTGACCTCTGCAGCTTTCGTAGCCTTGATAGGACGCCTGGTCTGGATTCAGTTCATACAGGCGGATGAGTTGCAACAGAAGGCTCTGGAAGTACGGATGAGGGATATCCCGGTGGAAGCCAGGCGGGGCAATATCTACGACCGGAACGGGCATTTACTCGTGACCAGCGTGAGTACCGAGTCCCTTTATACCATTCCCTATCTTGTAAAGGATCCTCGCCGGACGGCAGAACAACTTGCCCCCATCCTGGATATGAAAGTGGAACGCCTCTATCAGATTTTTACCCGCAAATCCTGCTACGAATGGGTTGCCCGGAAATTGGAACCGGGGACAGTAGAAAAAATTAAGCAGCTGAAATTACCCGGGCTCTTTTTTGTTGAAGAAAACGTCAGGCATTACATATTTGATTCACTGGCTCCCCACGTCCTGGGTTTTACCGGTATAGATAACCAGGGGCTCATGGGTATAGAAAAGACCTTTGACCGGGAATTACAGGGAACCCCCGGACGCATTGTGATTGAGCAGGATGCTACCGGGCGCGAAGTTCCTGGAGCTTTGCACAAGTATATCGCTCCCCGACAGGGAAACAGTCTGGTTTTGACACTGGACGAGACCATCCAGCAGTTCGTGGAGCGGGAATTGGACAGGGTAGTGGCAAAGTATAAGCCCAAACTGGCCGTAATTTTAATCATGGATCCCCGGACCGGTGAAGTCCTGGCCATGGGTAACCGCCCCAGTTTTGATTCAAAAAACTGGATGACCGCTCCGCAAGGGGTTTGGGACAGGAATCCGGCTATCTGGTATAACTACGAACCGGGCTCCACCTTTAAAATCATCACAACAGCTGCCGCCATCAGTGAAGGAGTGGTCAAGCCCGATGACCGGTTCTTCGATCCCGGCTACATAAAAGTTGCCGACCGTTATATCCGCTGCTGGGCTGACGGTGGCCACGGCAGTCAGACCTTTGAGCAGGTAGTGATGAATTCCTGTAACCCCGGATTTGTGGAAGTAGGCTTGCGGCTTGGCAAGGAAAAGTTTTACTCTTACATCAAGAAGTTCGGCTTTGGGAATGTAACTGGAATTGACCTGCCTGGAGAAGCCACCGGTATTATCATCCCTGAGAATAAAGCAACCAACCTCAACCTGGCTACCATGGCCATCGGTCAATCTATTGCCGTGACGCCAATACAATTGCTTACTGCAACTTGCGTTGTAGCCAACGGTGGTCTTTTATTGCGGCCGCATCTGGTAAAAGAAATTCGTGATCCCTCGGGTAAGGTGATAAAAACCTTCCAACCCGAGGTGGTGCGGCGGGTGCTTGACCAGGAAAAAGCCCGTCAGGTGGCGGACCTCCTCCAGGCAGTGGTCATGAAGGGCACCGGCAGGAACGCCTTCATCGAGGGCTACCGGGTGGCGGGCAAAACCGGTACTGCCCAGGTGGTGGGTGAAGGGGGAGGTTACGTAAGCGGGAAATACGTGGCTTCTTTTACGGGATTCGCCCCGGCAGACAATCCTCGGGTTGCCGCTCTGGTTATGGTTGCTGAGCCGCAGGGTGGCATCTATTACGGTAGCCAGGTGGCTGCTCCCGTGTTTAAAGAAGTTATTCGTGACACGCTGCATTACCTGCAGGTACCTGAAACTCCCGGCCTTGAAAAACCGAAGGATCCCTTCGTATACTTTGAACAGCCCCGGGTAAAAGTCCGCGTGCCAAATGTGGTCAATTATCCTCTGGAATCCGCTCAGAATATCCTGCGCGAAGCCGGACTATCTTTCGTAGTCCGGGGAGAAGGAGCTATTGTACAGGAACAAACACCAAAGGCAGGGGCTGAAGTGTTAAGTGGCACTTCAGTGGTATTAAACCTGGAATCCTCCAGGGGTAAATCAAGGGAGGGGCCGGTGACCGTTCCAAACCTTACGGGGCTGACTATTACCGAAGTGGCTGCTCTACTGGCGGGTATGGATCTCCGCCTTGAAGCAGTGGGGATCGGGCAGGCTGCCAGCCAGGTGCCCCGGCCCGGGGAAAAAGTTCCCCGCGGTACTGCCATAAGGGTGGAGTTCAAGCCTGGATCCGGGTCTTCAGAGGCGCCTCCTGCAACCGCCCGCCCCTTCCGGGAATTTGTGGAAAGACCGTGAGTATGCAGATAATAGCTGATGTAAAATGGCAATAATACCATAAAAAGGACTAAACGGTTCTTATTGCAATATAGCAAACGGGGTGGTAGTATAACACGGGAACCCTCTTGGTGGGGAAATCGAGAATGAAGGAAGGTGGATTTCATTTGCTGTTTAGCGAGTTGATAGAGGGGCAGACCTGTCTGGCCGCAGGCGGTAATCAACAAGTGGAGATATCGGGCATTGCCTACGACTCGCGTCAGGTTCAACCGGGCTTTCTTTTTGTAGCAGTGGAAGGTTTTACCACCGATGGTCACCGTTATGTGGAGCAGGCCATATCCAGAGGTGCTGTGGCCGTGGTGGTGCAAAAGGAAATCCCCCTTCCTTCCGGTATCGCCTATGCCCGGGTACCTGATTCCCGCCTGGCTCTTGCTTTACTGTCGGCGCGCTTTTATGACTATCCTTCACGCAAGTTAAAAGTGATCGGGGTTACCGGGACAAACGGCAAAACTACTACTACCCACCTGGTGGCAGCAATTTACCGGGCTGCTGGACACAAAGTGGGGCTTATCGGTACCATCGCCAACCGGATTGGTGACCGGGTTCTCCCCGTAGTCCATACCACTCCCGAGTCGCTGGACCTGCAGAAGTTACTGGCTGAAATGGTAGCCGAGCAGGTTACGGTAGCAGTAATGGAGGTAAGTTCGCATGCCCTGGCTTTAAAACGGGTGGCTGGGTGCTCTTTTGATGCCGGGGTATTTACAAATATCACCCAGGATCACCTGGATTTTCACCGGGACATGGACGATTATCTGGCAGCGAAGACGATTTTATTTCGGGAGTTGGGAAAAGACGACAAGCCAGCCGTGGCGATCATTAACGTCGATGACTCCCGGGCGAAAAAAATAGTTGCTGCCACGAGTGTACCGGTTTTTACCTACGGGCTTTCGTTAAAAGCACAGGTGAAGGCCCGGGACGTTAAAGTTACTCCCAGGGGTGCTTCTTTTACCGTTATCAGCCCCTGGGGTAAAAGGCCGGTAAACTTAAAGTTAACCGGTTATTTCAACGTCTATAATGCTCTGGCAGCCGTAACGGCGGCAGTAGCCGCAGGGATCCCCCTCTCACTGGCGGTTGAGGCACTGGAATCGGTGGAGGGTGTACCGGGACGTTTTGAACTGGTCGACCGGGGACAGGACTTTACCGTAGTGGTGGATTACGCTCATACTCCCGACGGGCTGAAAAACATCCTGACCACGGCCAGGGCTATAACTCCGGGGAGGTTGATTACCGTCTTTGGCTGTGGTGGTGACCGGGATACCTCCAAGCGGCCCCTCATGGGAGAGATTGCCGCCCGCCTGAGTGATTTGGCGGTTATTACCTCGGATAACCCCCGCACCGAGGATCCTGGGAGGATCATTGCCCAGGTGGAAGAAGGGGTCCGGCGGGTGCGTAGCGACTACCGGGTGGTACCCGACCGCCGGGAGGCGATCCGCTTTGCCCTGGGGGTAGCTGCGCCGGGGGATACGGTCATTATAGCTGGTAAAGGGCACGAGAATTATCAAATTATCGGTACTACAAGATACCCTTTTGACGATCGTATTGAAGCCAGTAAGGCGCTGGACGAAATCTTGAATAGAGGGGAATCACTGTGAAAACGATGACCCTGGAGGAAGTGGCGCGAGCCGTAAAGGGCAGGCTCTGTCAGGGGAATGCAGGTGTCCGGGTTCGGACTGTTTCCATCGACAGCCGCAGCCTCACGGGAGGCGAATTGTTTTTTGCCCTCCGGGGGCAACGGTATGACGGTCATGAGTTTGTACCACAGGCTCTGGCCGCCGGTGCTGCCGGGGTGGTGGTGGAGCGTATGGTTTCCGGCTTATCTTCCGGAGCAGCCGTGATCCAGGTCGACGACACCCTCAAAGCATTACAACAGCTGGCCCGTTATAACAGGGA
>NZ_JBNATZ010000013.1:0-21138 GCF_049701015.1 Desulfofundulus sp. | reverse complement strand
GGTACTTGGGGGCCTACCCCTGGGAGAGTAGGTCGCTGCCGGAAAATTTTTAGCTCTACCCCCGGGTTGTCCCGGGGGTTTTTGGCTTGCCTGATTGATTTACCTTTTGTATAACAGGTCACGTTTCCTTAGCCTATCAACCTGCCCATCAAATTCCCCCGTCACATATTGGCTTAATTTCCCATAACATGGTTTAGGAAATATTTAGTGACGGAGGGTTTTTGGTGTACTCGTTTCGTTATAAACAGCCTTTCGAGAACAACTGGTATTATGTAACCGATCCTTTGGGTTTCCAGAGCCTGCAAGAGCACGGCAGGCTGATTACTTACCTGATCCCCTTCTGGTACGGCGTGACCTGGGAAGGCGGACTTGTGGATCAATCCGACCCCCGCTCCCTGGGCCTCATTCGCCGCTTAAATTTGCCCGTTCTGGCTATAGTGCATAACTATGCCAGCCCGCAATACCGCACCCTTATTCACACCCTGTTGACCGATGATGCCCTGCGCCGGGCACTGGTCAACAGCATTTTGAACATGCTCCGGCGCACCGGGTTTGCCGGGGTGAATATTGATTTTGAATTTGTGCCCCCCGAGGACCGGCCATATCTAACAAGATTTATGACCGAACTTTACCAGGTCCTGGAGCCGGAAGGGTTTTTAACTACCATTTCCGTACCGGCCCAGCTGGAAGACAATCCCCGCCATCCATTTTCCGGGGCTTTCAGCTACCCGGAACTGGGTGCGGTGAGCGATCAGGTGTACCTTCTGGCCTATGATGAACACTTTGCCGTGCCGGGGCCGATTGCTTCCATCGGTTTTGTGCAGCGGGTTTTAACTTATGCCCTTTCGGTAATTCCGCGTATAAAAATCCGGCTGGGCATTCCAGTTTACGGTTATGATTGGACCGCAGGGGTGAACATACCGGAAACACTATCCTACTGGCAGGCCATAGAGCGGGCCAGGGAACAAGGGGTTGTCCCCCGTTATGACGAAGAAGCCCAGGAATGGACCTACACCTACCAGGTGGACGGCGAGCACCACATCGTGTGGTTTGAAGATGCCCGCAGCTTTGCCGCCAAACTGGCCCTGGTGCGGCGGGAAAACTTACGGGGAATTGGTGTGTGGCGTCTGGGCCTTGAGGACCCCCGTATCTGGTCTCTGGTCGGTACGCTTTAAATTTTGTTATTACCCGGGGTTAACCTATAAAATAATTAAATCACTTTGATAAAGGGAATTGTGTAACCGGTACAGAAATTAAGACCTCAAAACACCAGGAGGTCTTTTTTTATGACTGATTATCGCAAGTTGTGGTCTGATTTGGGAATGGACCTGGAAAAGCATGACCGGTTGACCACTGCTCTGCCTCTAATTTATGAAGAGGTTTACCTTCAGCAACCGGGCCGCCCGCAGGCCATGGAGTACTTCGACCTGGTGGTGGCCGAAATTCATAGCCTGAGGATTGCCGAGCTGGTGGAGCACCGCCGGCAGGGAGGCAAAGTTTGCGGGGCCTTTTGCGTGTTCGTACCCGTGGAGATTATTCGTGCCGCCGGAGCCGTTGCCGTCGGCCTGTGCGGCGGCTCCCAGTTCTGGGTTCCCGACGGGGAAAGAGTTTTGCCCCGTAACCTCTGTCCACTGATAAAAGCGTCAGTGGGTGCCCGACTTAGCGGTACGTGTCCTTATTTCCAGTCCTGCGACCTGCTAATCGGCGAAACCACATGTGACGGTAAAAAGAAGGCGTGGGAAGTCCTGAGTGAATATGCTCCCGTTTACGTGATGGATCTGCCCCAGATGAAACGGCCCGAGCACCTGGCTGCCTGGCGCAGGGAAGTGGAGTTGTTCCTGGCCAAAATCGAACAGTTGACCGGCTGCCGGGTAACTCCCGAGAAGTTGGCGGATGAAATTCAGCTCCAGAACAGGCTGCGTCAGGTTCTGGGCCGCCTTTACCGGGCACGCAAGGCGGATCCGGTACCCATAAGCGGCAAGGATGTTCTGCTGGTTACCCAGGTCAGCTTCTACGATGATCCCCGCCGTTTTATTGATAAAACGGAAGCGTTGGCAGCTGAAGTCGAGGAACGTATCGCCAGTGGGGAGGGAGTGTTCCCCTCCGGAGTTCCGCGTATTCTCGTAACCGGTACGCCCATGGCCATTCCCAACTGGAAGCTGCACCACATTATTGAAACGTCTGGTGCCGCAGTAGTCTGTGAGGAAACCTGTACCGGTACCCGCTTTTTCGAGCATCAAGTGGATGAAACCGGATTGACCCTGGAAGAGCAGTTGCAGGCCCTGGCCGACCGTTACCTAAAAATTAACTGTTCCTGCTTTACTCCCAACCCGGGGCGTATTGAAGATATTTTCCGCCTGGTTGAAGCTTATCGTGTTGACGGTGTCATCTATTATAACCTGCAATTTTGCCACGGATATGCGGTTGAATATTATGCCGTGGAAAAAGCCCTGAAAGAACGGGGTATTCCAGTGATGAAAGTGGAAACGGACTACAGTGAGGAAGACACCGGTCAACTGCGCACCCGGGTGGAAGCCTTCCTGGAAATGTTACGCTAGCTGGCCCGGAAAGGATGAAAGAATTGAATGTGTGTACTGGGAATTGATATTGGTTCCCGGACCATTGCAGTTGCTATTCTGAGTGAGGAAGGAGAACTGCTGGCCGGTAGAGTGGCGGACAGCGGTCCACGCCCGCTGGAGCGTGCCCGGGAGATGGCCGGGGACCTGTCATCATTCCGGCGTGTGGTGGCCACGGGCTACGGGCGCCACGGCGCCCGGGCGGACTTTGCCACCGATCTGATCACAGAGATCAAAGCGCACGCCCTGGGTGCCCGGCATTTTTTCCCTTCGTGCCGCACCGTGCTTGATATCGGCGGCCAGGACAGCAAGGTGATCCTGCTGGACGAACAGGGTCGGGTCATGGACTTCATCATGAACGACCGCTGCGCCGCCGGAACGGGTAAGTTTCTAGAGGTTATGGCCCAGGGGTTGGGTCTGTCTCTCGAAGAAATAGTGACCGTTGCCTGTACAAGTGATGTGGATATAACTTTAAACAGCATGTGTACCGTTTTTGCAGAATCAGAAGTGATATCACTGCTGGCTACGGGCCAGCCCGTGGGGGCCGTGGCCCGGGCCGTGCTGAACTCCATTTGCGATCGGACTCTCAACCTGCTGTTGCGTTTGGGCATCAAGCCGCCCGTGGTTTTCACCGGCGGTGTGGCGGCCATCCCCGGCTTGCCCGCATATTTTGCCCGCCGCATGGATCTCGTGGATCTGCAGGTACCCCCGTCACCACAGCTGGTCGGTGCTCTGGGGGCGGCTCTGTACGGGATAAAGGCAAATTAAAGCCACGGTATAACACCCGTGGCTTATTTGCTTTTATTCATTTTTTCTCGGAACCAGCGGTGAATGTCATCCAGTGCCGGGGGTGCCACATAAAAAACGTGGATATCCGCAGGGAGCTGAATCCCGTGGTCTTCCCTGATAAAAAGCAATCCTGCTTCCCCATCCCTCAGAGATTCATCAATGCGGCGGGAAATGTGGGCAAATCTTTTTTCGCTGGCTTCCCGGTAGAATTTGCTGATGATATCAAAAGTTTTCTGGCTCATAACTACCGGCAGGCAATTACCCCAATCCATGCTTTCTGTAAACAATTCCATGTCCTCGGTGGCTTCCAGACTGGCCCCACGGTCACACTTTTCCTTAATGATACGGTAACTTCTCTCGTGAAATTTCTCAATTATACTTAATCCAGTCTCCCCACTGACAGCCAGGGATTCATGGTAAATTTTTTTGATTGGCCCCATTTTATGCTCCAGGCCGTTTAGTTGCTGTTCCACCTGTTGCCAGTAAGCGTTTACCTTAACGGAAAGATCTTCCGGAATCTCCCTGGGGGTATAAATTAAAGGTACCAGATAAATTTTTCTACCCCCCTGAAAATTAGCAACGGAAGGCTTTTCAATTCTCCCCAGCATTTCAGACATGACCGCAAACCTCCCTTGTCACCGCAACTTGTCTCCTTAAATATAGCATATGGCCGTTCTTTTTACCACCGCCACAGTTGTTCAACTACTTTCGCCAACCGGGTCAATGTATTTAATTAAATTAAATTCTATTTCCAGAAGATTGTTTAACTTTAAAACTTTAAATTATTTAACTTGAATCTGTATAATATAAAGAAAATTGAAGATATCAAGAAATATTCTGTGCATTACTTATATATTTGTTTTATTTTCCTAATTGCTCACTTAAATTCTTAATTGATATAGTAAACCAAAAGGCTTTTTAGGGGTGGTAGAATTTGAGCGCAATCGAGGCGGCGAAGCTCGACCCTTCTTTTCGTGAAGAAATAATGGCGAGGTTCTGTACGGACAAAAATCCGTTAGATTTCACCAACTGCCTTACATGCGGCATGTGCAGCGCCGGCTGTCCCTATAACGGTCTGCACGATAATGCTGATCCACGTGTCTTCATCCGTCAGGTTTTGTTGGGAATGAGAGAAGAAGTTTTTAATTCAAAATTTATCTGGACCTGTTCCATGTGCGCGCGGTGCACCATGCAGTGTCCCATGAACGTGGACATAGCTGGAATTGTGCGCACCGTTCGGGGAATGCTGGTCAGCCGGGGTGTGTACGCGCCGGGCTTTCTGCAAAACGTAGTGAACGCCCAGGTTAATACCGGTAACCAGATGGAAGTTACGCAAGAAGATTACCTGGAAACCCTGGAGTGGATGGCTGAAGAGACGGCCAATGAGCTGGGCGACTCTAATATTAAAATTGAAGTGGACAAAGAGGGGGCCGACTACCTTTACCTCTGGGACCCCCGGGAGATAAAGTATTATCCCCAGGATATTGCCAGCATCCTCAAAATCATGTACGCTGCCGGGGCTAACTGGACGTGCAGTAGCCGCTGGTGGGATGCTACCCACTACGCTTATTTCAGTGGGGACGACGAGGCCTCACGGCTCTTGCTGGAGAGGATCTATGAAGAATACGTACGTTTGAAAGCAAAAGTCGTAGTGGTTACAGAGTGTGGGCACGCTACGCACGCTCAGATGTGGGGACGGAAGGTCTGGCTTAAAAAAGATTACCCGGTGGTTAGTTTCGTTCAACTTCAGGCACAGTGGATAAAAGAAGGGCGAATCAAGCTCGATCCTACCCGTAATCCTGAGCCAGTTACTTTTCATGATCCATGTAATTCCGTCCGCAAGGAGGGAATTGTTGAAGAACCCAGATATTGTTTGCAGAAAGCTTGCCTTGATTTTCGGGAGATGTGGCCTAATAGGGAATACAACTATTGTTGTGGCGGCGGGGGTGGTCTTTTATCCATGGGCAAGGATATTTACCCTTATCGTATGGCTAAGGGTAAGTTAAAGGCTGAGCAGATTGAAAGGACAGGTGCGAAAATAGTTGTTACCCCCTGCCATAACTGCTGGGACCAGCTTAACGATATTATTAAATATTACAAGCTGAACGCAAAACTGGCGCACGTCCATCACCTGGTTAGCAACGCACTGGTTCTTCCAGCAAAGTAGTTAGAGGAAGCCCGTGACTGGTGTCGTTAGAAAAGATAAGGGCCCGCGTGTTAAAAAGGGTCCTTATATTTTTTTATTATTGCCACCCGGCCCCCAAAACGCTCGGTCGGCCATGTTTTACGAAAGTAAGGCTTTTTGTTTACCCTGGCCAGTACCTTGCCTCCAGGCTACGGTACTGCACTGCTTCAGCCAGGTGTGCGGATTCAATGATCTCGCTCCCGTCTAGATCGGCAATGGTACGGGCCACCTTGAGCAACCTGTCGTGGGAACGGGCACTCAGGTTCAACTGGCGGAAAACGGATGAAAATAACGAGCGGGCCTCACGGCTGAGGGAACAATAACGGCGTACCTGGGCCGGGGTCATGCGGGCATTACAGGTCATCTCCGCAGAACTAAAACGCTGCCGCTGTAGGGTCCTGGCCTTTTCCACTCTTTTTTTGATCTCTGCAGAAGATTCGCCCGGCTCCCGGCGGGCCAGGTCTTCATAATCCACCCTCGAAACCTCCAGGTGGATATCAATGCGGTCCAGCAGGGGACCCGAAATGCGGCCCAGATAACGCTGCACCTGATAGGGAGTGCAGGTACATTCACGGGTGGGATCGCCAAGATAACCGCACGGGCACGGATTGGCTGCAGCCACAAGCATCAAACTGGCGGGATAGGTTACCGCACCACTGACCCTGGAGATGGTTACCACTCCATCTTCCAGGGGCTGGCGTAAAGCTTCCAGCACATCCCGGTGGAATTCCGGTAGCTCGTCCAGAAAAAGAATGCCATGATGGGCAAGGCTGATTTCTCCGGGACGGGGATGGCGTCCGCCTCCGACCAGACCTACCGCCGAAGCACTGTGATGGGGCGAGCGAAAAGGCCTCCGGGTAACCAGAGGCTCTCCCGGCTTCAAAAAACCTGCCAGGCTGTAAATTTTAGTGATCTCGAGAGCTTCTTCAAATGTAAGGTCAGGTAATATACCCGGCAGCCTCCGGGCCAGCATGGTTTTACCCGAACCGGGAGTCCCCACCATAAGCAGGTTGTGTCCCCCGGCTGCCGCCACTTCCAGCGCCCGGCGGGCCGCAGCCTGGCCGCGCACATCGGCCATGTCCGCACCGTTTTCGCCATCCTGGTTCATCAACACCGCGGGGTCCACCTTGTAAGGTGAAATTTCCTCTTGATCAAGCAAAAAACGAGTAAGCTCTGCAAGACTCCGTACCGGGTAAACCTGTACATCCTTTACGAGCGCAGCCTCGGCTGCATTATCCACGGGGACCACAACCGCCTGCAGCCCCTGTTCACGGACGGTTAGAACATTGGGCAGCACGCCAGTCACCCCCCGCACCTGTCCGTTCAAGGAAAGCTCACCAAGAAACACATAGCGGTCAACTACAGATTGAGCCAGTTGCCCGGTTGCGGCAAGGATACCCACGGCGATGGGCAGGTCGTAAAGGGGACCCTCCTTACGCAGGTCGGCTGGAGCCAGGTTCACCGTAATGCGCCGGACCGGGAATTCAAAGCCGGAGTTTTTCATGGCAGCACGTACCCGGTCCCGGGATTCCCGGCAGGCCAGATCAGGCAACCCGACCAGGTCAAAACAAGGCAGCCCGTTACTTACATCAACCTCTACCTGTACCACCTGCCCGTTCAGTCCATAAAGAGCCGTACTTTTCACAATGGCGAGCATGAACAAGTCCTCCGTAGCATTGAAGAGAAGAAACACCTGGTGTCATGTTTCGCCAGTTGAGCAAATAGTTCCTCCTGTTATCAGGACAAATTTTTACATAAGCAGCTTTTGATATCATCAGCAAATTCCACCGGGGAGCCAGCAGAAAAGAAATGCCCACATGGCTGGGGCTGCAGACGCTGCAGGTATTTTTGTTTTTAGCGGGAAAAAGAAGGAAACCCGAAATAATTGTCGAATAACGTATTAAGCCTTTTAAAAGTCTTTTAACTTCCCGGCGGGCAAACCCGGCGAAAGCCGGGGACGCAAAACCACAGGTCTAAAGTTCCTCATGGGAACCATGACGGCTGGGTTGCATGGGAACAGTTGCCGCAGGGAGGTACAATTTTCTCCCTGCTATTTTTTGTGCAAATAGGAGGGAAATCAACACATGAAGTTTTCCGTAGGTGCCAGGATCGGTGGTGGCTTTGTCATTCTCTTGCTCTTTCTGGCTTTTATTGCGGGCGAAGGGGTAAACGTGGTCAATAAGACGAACAAAAACCTGGATGACATTGAAGTACGCTTCCAGCGCATCAGTCTGGATTACCGGATACAGATCGCTTATACCAATGCCATGTATGCCATGCGCGGTTTCATGGTCTACGGCAGTGACAGGTATCTTGACGAGTACCGTCAGCAGATGGATCTGACAAGAAAGCTGCTTGAAGAACGCCTCCGGAATGTTTCGGCTCAGAATAAAGAAAACTTTGAACGGGTTCTGGAAAAATTAAATTATTACGATCAAAAGGCCAGCCAGAGTATCGTACCTCTGATCAAGGAAGGAAAAACTCAGGAGGCTATAGCTGAAGGGAAGACTATCGCTCCCATAAATGCTGAAATAAGCAGCCTGTTAAACCGGCTGATTATCGAAAATGAGGGGAAGAGCAAGTCTCTGATCGAACGTGCAGTCGGTGAAGGCAGGAGCGGTAGACAAACGGTCTTGATCCTCAGCTCAATTGCCCTGTTGTTGAGCATCTGTTTGGCCTTTTTTATTACCAGGTCGATAACCGGCCCCGTTAAAACCATCATGCAAGCTGTCCAGCGGATTGCCGGCGGCGACTTTACCCAGCCGGTATGTGTAAAGGTTCAGGACGAACTGGGTAACCTGGCCGTTGCAGTAGAGCGAACGCGCGAACAGTTAAAGGAACTGGTCGGTGAAATAGCTTCTGCGGCTGAAACCTTGACCTCTAGAAGTGAGGAGGTAGCTTCATCTTCCGAGGAAATTAGTGCTACCGTGGAAGAGGTGGCCAGTGCCACTGGCGAGGTGGCGGCCACAGCCGAAAAAGGCCTGGACAATGCTAGCCTGGCGGCTGCGGAGTCGAAGCGTGTTGCTGAGGTAGCGCAAACTGGTGGACAAACTATTAAACAAACGGTAGATAAGATCAATGCCATTGCGGTAACGGCCGGACGTGTAAACCAGGCGATCCAGCAGTTGGGCGACCTTTCGGCACGCATAGAAAACATTACCAATACCATCACGGGTATCGCCGATCAAACCAACCTGCTTGCCTTGAACGCGGCCATTGAAGCCGCACGGGCGGGTGAGCAGGGGCGCGGTTTTGCTGTTGTAGCCGAGGAAGTGAGGAAACTTGCCGAGCAATCCGCCAGTGCTGCCAGAGAAATCGGCCAGTTGATAGCCCAGGTACAGTCCGGGGTGGGAGAGGCTATCAGGGCCATGGAAGAGGGGGCCAGGGAAGTACAGGAAGGCGTAGCAATTGCATCCGGAGCGGGTGAGGCGCTGAAAAACATAGAGGAAGCTATTGGCAAGAGTGTGGCCCTGGTTGAGGAAATCACTGAAGGAGCTAAACAAACCAGCGATGGTACGCAGCAGCTTGCTGCCAGTGCTGAACAGATTTCGGCAACAATTCAGCAGATTACCTCTTCTACTCAGGAATTGGCTGCGCTTGCCCACAAGCTGCAACTCCTGGTCGGTAAGTTTAAGATCTAGCACTACATGTCAGGATCAACTATGGCGGCTGCCGCCCCTGTACGGGGGACGGCTGCCGTCCAGGTAGTTAATGTGATATCGGGCCGGACTGTTTTGTTTCAGGATTGCCAGATAAGTCTCCATAGGATAAGATAATTATTGAAAGTGAGTTGCCTGGTAAAAAGTAGCTCGCGCACTGTTTTATGTAAAATGGGCGTAAGAGTAAGTATCCGCCGGTAGAATAAGAATAAAAAATAAAGAAAAATAAAGCAATATATAAAGTTCGAGGGGAGGTCCCGCGCATGGAATGTCATGTGGAAAAAAATAAAGCTCAATGCACCTGCACTTATGAACCCTGTCCCCGGAAAGGAAAATGCTGTGAGTGTGTTGCCTATCACCGTAAACATAACGAGCTGCCTGGTTGTTTCTTCCCTCCGGAAATTGAAAAGACTTATGACCGTTCTGTTCGCCGTTTTATCCAGTGTCACCGCGGCTGAAAAAGCAGGTTTCCATCCCTATTCCCTTTTGAGCAACCCCATTTCCGCGGGTCGTTTTTTTCTGGCCAGGGGGTCCGAGATGTATTCATGGGTGCCACTGGCTGCTGCTGCCACTATAAAGGCATTTACCAGCGCGAGTCCCACCGTTTCCAGGCTCAAGGTTCCCCGGACGGTCACCACAAACAGCTGGGCTAAAAAAGCTACCGCAATGGCCAGCGGGCGGACCGCCCAGTCTCCCCATCGTTCCTTGATGGGGGTTTTTAGCAGGGCGGTAACTATGGAAACGAAAAGAACGAGCTCGCCGAAGGTGCTTAAGTTTTCCACTGTGAAAAAATCACGGGGTGGTTCGGGCATGGGGGTTCCCTCCTTTTGTCATTTTAATCCCCTGCTGGAATGGTTGGGGCCGGTTCTTGAGGCAGGAAGCCGGATCAACCACCCATGGAGCGGGCCGGAGCTAAATCGCGCCTGGTGTAAGAGCGGGTGATGCCTTGAGCCTTTGGTTCGCTTTGCTGTATACTATGCGGGTCTTTGATGATGTGTACCTGGAGGTATACTCATTGCTACCTTGCAGTGGAGTGCTGGAATAACCGGCTTGACAGAAAAGGGGTGTGATTTTGTGCTGCGCAAGCGCGTTTATATCAGCGGTAAAGTCCAGGGTGTGGCGTTCCGTGTTTACACGCGGGAGACGGCTGTTAAACTTGGGGTAACCGGGTGGGTTCGCAACCTCAAAGACGGCCGCGTGGAGGCAGTCTTTGAAGGCGAAGATGAGGCAGTGGAGCAGATGTTGAGCTGGTGCCGGGAAGGGTCGCCTCATTCCAGGGTGGAAAAAATAGAAGTGATCGATGAACCTTACCGGGGTGAGTTCCCTGGTTTTACCATTGCTGCTACGGTGTAGATTTTCAAAAGTTCCTTGTTTTATGCGGGAGCTTTTTTGTTTTACGCATTTTTTTCTTATCGTCGGAAAGAGGAATCTATCGTATTATCGCGAAATAACAATACATTGTTTAAATAAGTGTTCAATGGTAGTGAAGGGGGAACAACCATGAGTAAGAGAAGGAAGAAAATACTAATAATCGGAGGTGTGGCTGCAGGGCCCAAAGCAGCTGCCCGGGCTAGGCGCTGCGATCCGGGGGCAGAAATAACTATCATTGAAGAAGGAAGTTTTCTTTCCTATGCCGGTTGCGGCATGCCTTTTTACGTTGGAGGTATGGTAGAAAAGCATGAGGAATTAATGGCTACGACGGCAGGAGTGGTCCGGGACGCAGGCTTTTTCCGCAATGTCAAGGATATTAACGTACTGACCGGTACCAGGGCTGAAGCCATCGACCGGAAAAATAAAATCGTTCGCGTAACCAACCTTGCAACTCATGAAACATACGACCTTCCTTACGATAAGCTGGTCCTGGCTACCGGCAGTAAACCGGTTCGGCCACCCCTTCCCGGCATGGATCTGGCCGGTGTATACACGCTGGGGAGTCTTGAAGAAGCCCTGGTTGTCCGCAAGGCCGTTGAACAGGGTTCCCGCCGGGTGGTTATTGTTGGCGGGGGCTTAATCGGGCTGGAACTGGCCGATGTCCTGGGAGCAAAAGCCGCGGTCACCATCGTGGAGATGATGGACCATGTATTATCAACTCTCCTGGACCCGGAGCTGTGCATTCTTGTAGAGAGGTTTTTGCGCGGCAAAGGAGTGCAACTAGTCCTGGGGAGCAGGGTGGAACGCATTGAAGGAAATGGGGATGGTGCCGTGGCCCGGGTCATTACCACCGCCGGCTCATTGGACGCGGACCTGGTGGTTGTGGCAGCAGGAGTGAAACCGCGGGTGGAACTGGCCCGGGAAGCGGGGCTCGAACTGGGTGAAACGGGAGCCATTAAGGTAAATGAGTATTTACAGACTTCCGACCCGGATATTTATGCCGGTGGGGACTGTGTGGAAAACATCCATCTCATTTCCGGCCGGCCGGTGTATACCCCTATGGGCTCTGTGGCCAACCGGCACGGCCGCGTAATTGGTAATAACGCGACCGGAGGCCGGGATATTTTCCCCGGCGTTTTAGGAACAGCCATTCTCAAAGTTTTTGAGATGAACATTGGACGTACGGGGCTTTCCGAAAATGAAGCCCGCCGCCTGGGTTACAATGTGCAGTCCTTCATCTGCCCTGCACCCGACCGCGCCCATTTCTACCCGGGGAGCAAGCCCATTATCGTCAAACTGGTGGCCGATGCTTCCACCCGTAAGCTTCTGGGGGCACAAATCCTGGGGCCGGGGGATGTCGATAAACGTCTGGACGTGGTGGTGGCGGCTCTGAGCATGGGTGCGACAGTGGATCAGCTGGCTTCTTTCGACCTGGCGTACGCGCCGCCCTTTTCCACCGCTCTCGATCCTCTTACCCACGCCGCCAATTGCCTGCGCAACAAGCTTGACGGGCGGGCCAAATCCATTAATCCTCTCGAAGTAAAGAGACGCCTTAAGGCCGGGGAGGATTTTGTGCTTCTGGATGTGCGTACCCCGGCGGAGTTTAATGAAATACGCCTGCCCTATCCCAATGTGGTATTCATACCCCTGGGCAAACTGCGGGAACGGGCCAAAGAACTGCCTCAAGACCGGGAAATCGTTGTTTTTTGCAAGGTAAGCCTGCGGGGTTGGGAGGCCCAGACCATTCTGGAAAGCCTGGGCTTTACAAACGTGAGTTTCTTTGAAGGAGGCATTGCCGCCTGGCCTTTTGAGCTGGATACCGGCCCGCGTCCGTCATAAAATTGTAAACAAATACAGGCGCCCGGTTGTCTTCTCATCCGGGCGCCTTAATCTTTCCGTTGCCAGCCCTGCTTGTGTTCATTTATAATCTACTTGAGGTTGAAATCATGCAGAAAATGGTAAAACATAGGGTCTGGCGTGTCAGAAAAGAGGAGCCGGTTATACAGGAGATCTTGTCCCGGGAATTGGGTATTTCACCGCTGCTTGCCCGTCTACTGGTTAACCGGGGAGTTTTGACAGTTGAAGATGCCCGGCTTTTTCTCAAGGGTAACTTAAATCATATGGGAGATCCATACCTGCTTCCGGACATGCACCGGGCTGTAGCCAGAATTTTGGCGGCCGTCAAAAGCCGGGAAAACATCCTGTTTACGGAGATTATGATGCGGATGGTATAACAGCCACTGCTCTTATGGTTAAGGTTCTGGAGCGGTTGGGTGCCCGGGTGGATTATTACATACCCCACCGTTTGACTCAGGGTTACGGCCTGCATGAAGATGCTTTGCACCGGGCCCGGCAGGCGGGGGTGGATCTCCTCATCACCGTGGACTGCGGTATCAGCGCAAAGAAGGAGGTGGAAGCAGCAAACAGGTCTGGCGGGCCGGAGATCATTATCACCGATCACCACCAGGTGCCGGAGGAAATTCCACCCGCTCTGGCGGTAATTAATCCTCAGCGAAGAGATTCCACCTATCCCTTTAAGGAACTTGCCGGAGTAGGGGTGGCCTTGAGGCTGGCACAGGTGCTTTTGCAGGCTGCCGGTGAGGGGGAAACTGCCTGGTATGATTACCTTGACCTGGCCTGTCTGGGAACGGTTGCCGACATTGTACCCCTCACCGGGGAAAATCGCCTTCTGGTCAAACATGGTTTACCCAAACTGGCGGCTACCCCCAATCCCGGGTTACAGGCCTTAATGCAGCTGAGCGGAGTGAAGGCTGAAAAAATGGGCACCAGGGAGGTGGGGTTCGTCCTGGCCCCGCGGTTGAATGCTGCCGGTCGCATGGGTGACTGCCGGGTGGCGGTAGAACTCCTGCTTTGCCGGGATCCGGTACGGGCCGGGGAGCTGGCGGCACAACTGGACCGGGAGAACCGGGAGCGCCAGCAGGTGGAGTCACGGGTCCTGGCGGAGGCTCTGGGTATGCTGGATGCCCTGGGAGGTGCCCGGGATCTGGTGGTAGTTCTGGCTTCTCACGGCTGGCATCCGGGTGTGCTCGGTATTGTGGCCTCCAGGCTGGTTGAAATTTTATACCGGCCCGTGTTGCTGATCTCCCTGGATGGCGGCCAGGGTAAGGGTTCCGGCCGTAGTATTCCCGGTTTTCACCTGTACCAGGCTTTATCTTCCTGCAGAGAGCATTTGCTCGCCTTCGGGGGGCACGAAGGTGCGGCGGGTTTCACCATAGCCGCCGATCGCGTGGATGCCTTAAGAAAAGCCATTAATGATTATGCTGCCGCCGTTATCTCCCCGGACTTGTTGCTGCCCGGGCTTGAGATAGATGCCCTGGTCTCTCTGGAAGATATTCCCTATGAAGTAGTAACTGAACTTGACAGCCTGAATCCTTACGGCCACGGCAATCCCGAGCCTTTGCTGGCATGTTGCGGAGTGACAGTAATTAATTGCCGGGAAGTGGGACGGGAGGGCCGCCACTTGAAATTGCTGGTGCGGGAGAGGGGAACGGTACGGGACAGCATTGGTTTTGATCTCGTTGGCTACCTGGAGAATCTGGGTGCGGGGGAAACTGTGGATCTGGCGTTTGTGCCTGCCCTCGACCAGTGGAATGGAAATGCGCGGGTACAACTGGAAATAAAGGCTCTGCGGCGAGCGGGAGAATGGGAAGAGGTATCACCACAGCGAGAACCCGGCCTATCCCCCGACCGGGGGCTGGATGAGTTTCTTGTTAATCTCTATAACGGGGCAAAAGAATCTTTCGGGAAGGGTATCTCTTTCTTTTTGCCTGAATTTATCCAGCGTAAACTGGCGGAATATGAGCAAAAAACGTCCGTTTCTCCGGCAGGAGTCCTGAAATTTTATAGCAGCCCGGACCAGTATGCAACTCCTTGCCCGGTGACCTCTTCTTTCCCCCGGATTGCCTGCTCTGCTGGAGAGAGGACCGGCACACTGCAGCAGAGTACACAACTTCCCTTCCATATAGTAGATTTACGGAGGCAATCTGCCCGTCCATCCTGGCTGGCCGGGCTGGCCGATGCCGGGCAACGTCTCCTGGTGGTGGTCGGCGCGGCCCACCGTACGGTAGAGCTGGCCTTTTACCTGCGCCGGGTTTGTTCCGGGTCCGGGAGGCAGGTGGCTTTTTGCCACCCCTGGCTTAACCACGAGCACCAGGAGATGTTGCGCGAACTTTTTGCCCGTGGGAAGCTCAACGTGCTGCTGACCACGCCGGCTCTGGCTCCTTCTCTGGCCGGTGCCGGGACCGACCACCTGGTGGTTTATAACCTGCCCTACCACCGGGAGGAGTGGGACCTGCTGCTGGCGGCAGCGCTGGTGGGGGAAGCCCGGTCCCTCTGGCTGCCTTTTGGTCCGGAAGATTTGAGGGAGGCCCGTTTTTACCTGGAGGCCCTGGCTCCCGACAGAACTCCTCTGGCCAGGTTGTATGCCCTTTTACACAGGGTCACCAGGGGGAAAGGTGTTTGCCCGGCAGGCCGGGAGCCTGAACCGGTAAAACCGGGTGGGGGTAGTTTTTGCCGGCAGATGGCCGGGTTGTTGCGTCGCAGCGGCTGTCCCTGGGTGCAGGATTTCACAGTGGGATTGGGTTTGAGAGTCTTTTTGGAGCTGGGCCTGGTGGAGTTGTCACCTCCGGGAAGTTCATGGCCTGTTTCTTTGCGTCCCCGGTGCGGGCAGAAGCTGTCCCTGGACTCCTCCCCCACTTACCGTCTTTTGCACCAATTAAAGAGAGAGGCCCTTGCCTGGCAGAAACACGCCCTGGAGGTCTCCATTCGTGAAATTGTTTCCGGGTATTTAACAGATCAGGAGGTGGTAAAGAAATGGACCTGAAACAAAAAATCCGTGTCATTCCGGACTACCCCCGGGAAGGAATCAGTTATAAGGATATCACCCCCTTGTTACGGGATGGCAAAGCCTTTCGCTATGCTGTTCAGTCCCTGGCCGCCGAGTGCAAAAACAAGGGGGCGGAACTGGTGGTTTGTCCCAAAGCCCGCGGTTTAATGATCGGTGCCCCACTGGCCTGTATCCTTGGAATCGGGCTGGTGCTTCTGCGTAAACCTGGTCAGTTACCCGGAGAGGTGTTTACCTGGCACTACGACCTGGAGTTTGGCAGCGATGCCCTGGAAGTGCACCGGGACGCTATCCGGCCGGGGCAGAAGGTGCTGGTGGCCGATGAACTTCTGGCTACCGGGGGTACTGCGTTTAATGCCATCCGGCTGGTCGAGGAGCTGGGAGCAGAAGTGGTGGGGGCAGTCTTTTTAATTGAATTGACCGGGCTTGGGGGCCGGGTTAAACTAAGAAATTATGACACAATCTCCTTGGTGCAGTATAATTATTAAAGGAACAGTTTTTGCTTGGCCCCTGAAGGAGTGAAAGTAAATGCTCCAGGAACTGGTACACAGGGTAATTTTGTATAACCCTCAAGCAGATGTAGCCCTTTTGAACCAGGCTTACCGTTTTGCGGAACAGGCCCACCGGGACCAGAAGCGTATTTCCGGAGAACCTTTCATCACCCATCCCGTGGCTGTAGCCCATATTCTGGCGGACCTGGAGATGGACTCGCAAACCCTTGTGGCCGGATTGCTCCATGACGTGGTGGAAGATACCAGCGTTACATTGGAGGAAGTCAAGACCGCTTTTGGTGATGAGGTGGCCTTGCTCGTAGACGGGGTGACAAAGTTGAGCCGCCTTGAGTACCGGTCCAAAGAGGAGCATCAAGCTGAGAATTTGCGTAAAATGTTTTTGGCCATGGCCCAGGACATCAGGGTCATCCTGATTAAGCTTGCAGATCGCCTGCATAACATGCGGACCTTGAAGTACCACAATGAAACGAAACAAAGGGAAATAGCCAGGGAAACCCTGGAAATCTATGCTCCCCTGGCCCACCGTCTGGGTATATACCATTTGAAATGGGAACTGGAAGACCTTTCTTTCCGCTACCTGGAGCCCGAAAAGTATTACGAACTGGCCGAACGGGTATCCCGTACCAGGCGGAAGCGGGAGGAATATATCAGAGGGGCCATTCAGATTTTACGGCGGAAGCTGGCCGAAGTGGGTATTATGGCCGACATCCAGGGTCGTCCCAAACATCTGTACAGCATTTATACCAAAATGCAGAAACAACAAAAAGACCTGGGTGAAATTTACGATGTGCTGGCTGTACGGGTGGTCGTAGAGTCGATACGGGAATGTTATGCCGTTCTGGGTACGGTGCATACCCTCTGGAAGCCCATTCCCGGTCGTTTTAAAGACTATATTGCCATGCCCAAATCAAATATGTACCAGTCCCTGCATACTACTGTTATCGGGCCGCAGGGAGAACCCCTGGAAATTCAGATCCGCACCCGAGAGATGCACCGGACGGCCGAGTACGGTATTGCCGCCCACTGGCGGTACAAGGAAGGGGGTAAAACGGACCGGGAGCTGGATCAAAAGCTGGCCTGGTTACGGCAGGTTCTTGAATGGCAGCGGGAACTCCGGGATGCCAGGGAATTTATGGAAAGCTTAAAGATCGACCTGTTCTCCGATTCGGTCTTTGTCTTTACGCCGAAGGGAGATGTGGTGGAACTTCCGGCGGGATCGGTTCCCATTGATTTTGCCTACCGGGTGCACACGGAGGTAGGACACCGTTGCGTGGGGGCCAGGGTCAACGGGCGTATCGTACCCCTTGACTATCAGTTGAAAAACGGGGACATTGTCGAGATTCTCACATCCAAAAATACCGTGGGACCCAGCCGTGACTGGCTTAATGTGGTCAAGACCTCCCATGCCAAGAACCGCATCCGTCAGTGGTTTAAAAAGGAACAGCGGGAAGAAAACGTCATTAAAGGGCGGGAGGCTCTCGAACGCGAGGCCCGTAAGCAGGGTGTGGACGTGGAGTTACTTAAAGGGGAAAAGGTTCTGCAGTTCGGGCGGCGGTTCAACCTGGCCACCATCGAAGATGTGTATGCTGCCGTAGGTGACGGTACCCTTACCGCCCAGGCGGTCATAAACCGCCTCAGGGAAGAAATCAAAACGCCAAAGGTTCCATCCGGAACAACCCAGCCTGCCAGGGTAAAACACCAGGACTCCGGATCTGCCCAGGGGATCCGGGTTAAAGGCATTGGCAACCTCCTCACCCGGCTGGCCCATTGTTGCAACCCCATACCCGGAGACCCTATTATCGGCTACATTACCCGGGGGAGGGGAGTGTCCATTCACCGGGTGGACTGCCGCAATGTGGCTCTCTTTCAGCAGGGTGAAAAGGACCGGCTTGTGGAAGTTGCCTGGGAGGGTGATTTCCAGTCTCCCTTCCTGGTCAGGCTGGAGGTTTCCGGTATGGACCGTGCCGGGTTGTTGAGCGATGTCATGGCTATCCTGAGCGAACTCAAGATCAATGCCAACTGGGTCAATGCCCGCGGGCTTAAAAACCGGCAGGCGGTTATTGATTTGCTGTTGGAAATGAGGAGCAAGGAGCAGCTCGACTTAATCATCAATCGCATTAACCGGGTCAAGGATATATACGAAGTCAGGCGCACCAGCTAAAAGGCGCTAACTTGATGGCCTCTGATCAAGCTCACGAGGGTAGGTCACGCTATCCAGGGCTGCATTATCATGCACTGGCATGAAATAAAAGCCAGAGTGATGGCTCTGTCCAGAGAGTGGCTGGCGGCTTTCTGCGAGGGGTGCGACTGGGGAGAAGTCTGGGCCGGGAAAAAGAAAACGCTCCGAGGTTAGCTCAATTTTAGCATGGCTTTAATCTCATCCCACAGAGCCAGTATGCCTTCTTCCATGGGAGGGGAACATTCCTGGATAACCGGCCGGCCGCTTTTGACCGCCTCCATCACACTTTCGTCGTAGGGCAGACGTCCTACCAGTGGGACGGCATACCTCTTGCAGAGTGACTCCAGCGCCCGGCTGTTTTCAAGTTCCAGGTCCCACTTATTGATACAAACTACGGCCCGGCACCCGAAATGTTTTGTCAGTTCCAGGATCCGTTCCAGGTCGTGTCTTCCGGAAAGGGTGGGTTCGGTTACCACCAGGACCAGGTCCGCTCCCGACAGGCAAGAAATTGCCGGGCAGCCTATTCCCGGCGGGCCATCGGTAATGATCAGCTCTCTATTTTCTTTCTCTGCGACACGGCGGGCTTCCTTACGTACTGCTGCTACCAGTTTCCCCGAATTATCTTCAGCTATACCCAGCCGGGCGTAGACAAGGGGACCGTAGCGCGTATCGGACAGGAATAAATGCCCGGCCACATGCTCTACCATTTCCACTGCCCCGCAGGGGCAGACATGGTAACAAACGGTGCATCCCTCACAGAGACCCGGGTCTACGACAAATCCGGGACCAATGGCGCCATAACGGCATAAATGTATGCACCGGTTACACTCCAGGCATTTGTCTTTGTTAATAGCGGCTTTTTTTAATCCATAAAAGGGTACAGAGGAGTATACCGCAGGCTCCAGAAGCAAATGCAGGTTTGCTGCGTCAACATCACAGTCCGCCATCACCTTGTCGGAAGCGAGCACGGCCAGGCTCCCGCTAACGGTGGTTTTACCCGTGCCCCCTTTCCCACTGAGTACCACTATTTCGCGCACCGGGCATACCCCCCTTTTTCTAAAAAGGCCAGCAAGGCCAGGAAGCGTTCCTTCCATTCTGGACGCATTTCCACTGCAGGAATACCCCTGGCATATCCTCTGGCTACTTCCCGGTCCTGGGGCAGCTGGAAAAGCAAGGGAATGTTATTATCGTAGCAGAACTGACTTATAAGGCTATCCTTTCCATCTGAACGGTTAACAGCCACTCCACAGGGCACTCCCAGCTTGACAGCCATCTCATACGCCAGTTTCAAGTCATGAAGCCCGAAAGGTGTGGGTTCAGTAACCAGGAGGCAAAAGTCGGCTCCTTTCACTGCGCGGAGTACCGGGCAGGACGTTCCCGGTGGTGCATCAATTATGTTCAACACGCCTGGTTGAATCCGCTCCTTCACTGCCTCTATGAGAGGAGGGCTGATGGCTTCACCCACATTTAGCCGGCCGTGAACAAAATAAATTTCCCCTCTTGTGCCTTCTTCGACCTGCCCTATTTCCCGCCATCCGGGAGAAATGGCTCCTGACGGGCATAGTTGCCAGCACCCTCCACAGCTGTGGCACATGGTGGGGAAAAGCATAACCTCCTGGGGGAGCACTGCCAGGGCATGGAAGGCGCACACCTCCGCACACCTGCCGCATAAGGTGCATTTTTCCCGGCTGATTACCGGGACTGGGACCCGCACTGTTTCTTTTTTGTACCAGCACGGCTTAAGCATGATGTGCCCGTTGGGTTCTTCCACGTCACAGTCCAGGAACCTCACTTCTCCTTTTTCTGCCGCCACCAGGGCCAGGCTGCTTGCCACAGTGGTTTTACCTGTGCCCCCCTTGCCGCTGGCTACTGCGATGATCATAAAATTCTAGCCCCTTCCCAGACCGTGACTGGAGGAGTTGGGCTGGCTCAGGCGAGGCAGCTTTCCCTGGCGGTAAGCCTCAATGCTCTGTCTTACCGTCCCGTGTATCCCGCCATATGTCTGGATTCCCGCCCTGTTGAGCACTTCAATGGCATTGGGTCCAATCCTGTCCACCAGCACCGCATTGATACCCCGGTTGACCAGTAACTGTGCTGTGTGCACGCCGGCACCCCCACTGGAATGTATCCCTGTGTTTTGTATTGCTTCCCAGTCTCCGCTGTCCAGGTTCACCACGACGAAATACGGGCAGCGTCCAAAGCGAGGGTCTACCCGGGCGTCAAGATGGTTATCCTGAGCGCAAACAGCCACCTTCATTGGATATTCCTCCCTATAACGAGCTATAGTCCACAAATAATTTTAATCCAATTATTGACCAATGTCAACAATAAAAATGGAGAGTGGTATTCTGGTAATTGTTCGGCAAGGCAGGCGCTGACAGGATCAGATTAGACATTTGCCACTATAGTTTCACAGCATTTTAAAGAAAATTTCCACCAGGTGAGGGTCGAACCGGGTTCCTGCCCCTTACCTGAGTTCTGTCATCGCTTCCTCTGCGGACGTGACTTTTTGGCCGGGCCGGTCGGCAGTCATAGCTTCGTAAGCGTTTGCTATGGTAAGCATGCGGCTCGAGAGATGATTTCTTCTCCTTTTAGACCCTGCGGATATCTGACCGTTTTTCTAAATATATTAAGCAGCCCTCCTTGACACAAACAAATGTTTGGTTTAAGATGTTACCAAACACTTGTTTTTGTTCAAGGGGGTTTTTGTTTTGGAGAGGGTGGTCCTCCTTGCCGACATGAACTCCTTTTTTGCCAGCGTTCACCAGGCGCTGGACCCAGCTCTGAGAGATAAGCCGGTCATCGTGGGCGGCGACCCGGCCAAACGCCACGGGGTGGTGCTGGCGGCCAGTTACGAGGCCAAGGCCAGGGGCGTGAAGACGGGTATAACCGTGTACGAAGCGCGGAAGTTATGCCCGGAAGGCATCTTTTTGAAGCCTCAGTACCACCTTTACGTACAGTTTTCCACCCACATCCTGCGCATCATGCGGGACTTCACGCCTT
>NZ_JBNATZ010000012.1:14950-24459 GCF_049701015.1 Desulfofundulus sp. | reverse complement strand
AGGTAAAAACTGCCGGCGTGGCTTTTTTCTCACGGGCCGAGGCCACCATTTCACAAATTAACTTCCGGTGTCCCAGGTGCACCCCATCGAAATTTCCCAGGCCGACCATTAAATTAGCGTATTCATCTCGTATTCCTTCCCATGTTTCGTAAACTCTCACAGTTCATCAAGCCCCCTGGCCACATATACATAGTTATATATACCATAATCCTTACGTCTGTTGTTTAAACCAGCACCCTCACAGGTTGAAACCGGTAGTACCCCGGTCGTTCCGGATCGGCCAGTGACCTGGCCACAGCGAGAATAGTCCGGTCAGTACACAGTTTAACCAGCTGACCTTCCTTCAAAGAATCCGGTGCTGAGGCTACACCCGGCCAGTACAAAAGGTTACCGGACCCGACCCTATCTACTGCCCCAGGTCGGACATATACGGAAGGCAGATGCTCCAGAACCCGTTCCAAGTTCCACAGCTTGCGTAAGAGCATACCCTGCCGGGCGCTTTCCTCCAGCTCTTCCAGGGTAATCGCTTCATTTATGGAAAAAGTACCGGCCCGGGTGCGTAAAAGAAAACTCATATACGCTCCGCACCCCAGCCGTTGCCCGAGGTCACTGCACAATGTACGTATGTAGGTTCCCGCGGAACAGGCCACGTCCACAACTGCCCTGGGGTGAGGTGTACCTTCATGTTTCATGCATACCAACCTGAGAGCATAAATTTTTACGCGTCGTGGCTCCCGTTTCACCTCCAATCCCTGCCGGGCCAGCTCATAAAGCTTTTTGCCCCGGTAACGAACAGCCGAGGTCATCGGTGGAATCTGCATGATTTCACCTATAAAAGATTGTAACGCTTCTTCCAACGCCTCACCGGTCAGGGTTGTGGCATCGCCCCGGTGAACCACTTCCCCGAAGGCATCGCCGGTGGAAGTGGAAAGGCCAAAGGTAATTTCCACCCGGTATTGCTTATCACCGGGGAGAAACTGGATCACCCTGGTGGCACGACCCACACAGACCGGGAGCACGCCCGCCGCTCCCGGATCGAGAGTGCCGGTGTGACCTGTCTTCTCACCACCAACCAGGCGGCGGACAAAAGCCACCACATCATGAGAAGTCATCCCGGGCGGCTTTAAAATATTCAGAATACCATCCATGTTACTCCTCCCGCATCGCTTTGAGAACAGCTTCCACCACCCTTTTCGTAATCACTTCCCCTTCTCCCTCCACCAGCGCTCCTGCAGCCCGGAGATGGCCACCACCGTTAAACTGGGAAGCTATGCGCTGGACATCCACCCGCCCCCGGGAGCGTAAACCCACCTTCCAGCGGCCGGGCACAATTTCCCGGAATAACAGAGCCACCTCCACCCCCCTCAGGGAACGAACATAATCGATGAGCCCATCGGCATGCTCTTCACGGGCTCCCAGGCTATCCATCGTCTCGCGGGTTACACTCATCCATGCCACCCGCCCACAGGGGGTCAGATCCAGTGTCTGCAGGGCCGCCTGGAGAACCCGCAGGTGTAAAAGGGATTTTTGTTCAAAGAGCAGGACATTCAACCGGGCGGCGTCAACCCCTTCGTCCATGAGCCTGGCCACACGGCGGTGGGTGAGCGGGGTGGTATTCTGGTAGCGAAAGGAACCGGTGTCGGTAACAATAGCCGTATAAAGGCAGCTGGCTATCTCCACCTGTGGAGGTACCTGCAGCAAATCGAGAAGGTCCTGGATAATTTCCCCGGTTGCCGCCGCTTTCGGGTCGACATAAACGTAATGGCCGAAATCGTGCTGGCCGACATGATGGTCAATAATACATACCTCCAGGTCACGGGAGAGCAGCTCACTTAGCGGCCCCAGCCGGTCGGGTACGGAACTATCCAGGGCGACAAAAGTGTCATACTCTCCCTTCAGGGCCTGTTCCCCGATGAGGAAGCGGTCCGCCCCGGGAAGAAACTGGTATAACTCGGGCAGGGGATCGGGACTGGCCAGGGTTACTTCCTTGCCCAATGTCAGAAGACCCAGACCCAGAGCTGCCACTGAACCCAGGCAGTCCCCATCCGGCATAACGTGCCCGCTTATAACCACCCGCCTGGACTTTTTCAGGCATTCTGCAATTGCAACCAGGCTAGTCATCACCCGCGGCACCCCGTTCTTTTACGTCATTCAGCAACTCCATCACCCGGATGCCCCGCTGGATTGAAGGGTCCAGCTTAAAGGAGATTTCCGGGGCATATCTCAACCGGATCCTCCGCCCCAGCTCGCTGCGCACGTAGCCCCGGGCATGGTTCAATGCTTCAAGGGAAGCCCTGGCATCTTCCTCCGAACCCAGGACACTGAAAAAGATCCTGGCATAACGAAGGTCAGTCGAGACCTCCACCCCGGTAATGGTAACAAAACCAATGCGGGGGTCCTTGAGTTCATCGCGTAGCATGTCCGAGACTTCTTTTTTAATGATTTCAGCCAACCGTTCCGGACGATAGGGCACAATCCGCACCTCCCCGTTCACGCTGCTAGGCCAGTTCCCTCTTGACCGCTTCCGTGGTGAAGGCCTCGATGATGTCGCCCTCCCTGATCTCATTATACTTTTCCAGCGCAAGACCGCATTCGTAGCCCTGCATCACTTCCCGTACGTCGTCCTTGAACCGTTTCAAGGAATCGAGCTTGCCTTCATAAATAACCACGCCGTCCCGGATGACCCTTACGCCGGCATCCCGCACAATTTTGCCATCAGTCACATAACACCCGGCAATGGTGCCCACTTTGGAAATCTTGAAGATTTTCCTCACTTCGGCCCGGCCGAGGATCACTTCCCGGTACTCGGGTTCCAGGAGACCGCTCATGGCCGCCTTCACGTCTTCGATGGCATCGTAAATCACCCGGTAGAGACGGATATCCACCTTCTCTTTTTCGGCCACACGGCGGGCGTTAACGTCGGGACGTACGTTGAAGCCAATAATGATGGCATTGGAAGCTGAAGCAAGCATGATGTCCGTTTCCGTAATTGCCCCTACACCCTGGTGAATGATGTTAACCTTTACTTCTTCCGTGGATAAACGCTCGAGGGCCTGTTTCAGAGCCTCGGCTGAACCCTGAACGTCAGCTTTGATAATAACCCGCAATTCTTTGACCTGACCTTCTTTAATCTGGTTAAAGAGGTCATCTAAAGAAACCCGGGGCATGGCAGCCTTAAATTCTTCTTCACGCTTGCGGTTAGCCCTCTTCTCGGCTATCTGACGGGCAGTCTTTTCATCGGGCACTACAAAGAACTGGTCACCGGCCTGAGGCACTTCTGAAAAGCCAAGGACCTCTACCGGCGTGGAAGGACCAGCCTTTTTCACCCTCCGTCCTTTATAGTCCATCATGGCCCGCACACGCGCCCAGGTTGTACCCGCCACCAGGTTGTCACCCACCGAGAGCGTTCCGTTTTGCACCAGAACCGTAGCCACCGGACCCCGTCCCTTATCCAGTTCGGCCTCAATCACCGTTCCCCTGGCGGGACGGTTGGGATTGGCCTTTAATTCCTGCATTTCAGCCACCAGCAGAATCATTTCCAGGAGATCTTCCAGCCCCTGGCGCGTCCTGGCGCTGACGGGAACCATCACCGTATCCCCGCCCCATTCTTCAGCCACCAGACCGTACTCCGTAAGCTGCTGTTTAACACGGTCGGGATTGGCATCGGGCCGGTCGATCTTGTTGATGGCCACTATAATGGGCACGCCGGCAGCTTTGGCGTGGTTGATAGCTTCTACCGTTTGGGGCATTACTCCATCGTCCGCAGCCACCACCAGGATGGCGATATCCGTGACCTTGGCCCCCCGGGCGCGCATGGCGGTAAAAGCTTCATGCCCCGGGGTATCCAGAAAGGTGATCTTTTTGTTATTATGCTCTACCTGATAGGCACCAATATGCTGGGTAATCCCACCTGCTTCCGTAGCCGTAACATTGGTCTCGCGAATGGCATCCAGCAGGGAAGTTTTCCCGTGGTCAACATGACCCATGACCGTAACCACACAGGGACGCGGCTGCAGGTCGGCCGGATCATCTTCCGGCTCCTGCATGAAGAAAGTCTCGACATCATGCTCTACCTTCACTTCCACTTCGAAACCCAATTCCTGAGCCACGATAGTGGCTGTATCAGCATCAATTTCCTGGTTGATGGTGGCCAGTACGCCCAGCAGCATCAGTTTCTTAATTACCTCGGCCGGGCTCTTCTTCATTTTTTCTGCCAGTTCCTTCACCGTGATGGATTCACCGATGACAATGGGTTTTTTCTCCACCACAGGTTTGACTTCCGGCTCTCTGGGTGCCGCTTTCTTTTTCTGGCTTGCCAGGGGACGCAACTTGCGGTCGGCTACGGTTTCTTCCAGGAACTCTTTCCTGTCTCGCTCACGGACGACATGTTGTTTTTCCTGTTTCTTTTCCCCCCGGGTCTTATCGGAACGCACTTTTTCGCTGACAGCCTTGATTTCCTGCGGAACTTTGGGCACCTTCAACTGTTCAGGCCTCGTTCTGGCAGGCTGGCGCACGACTGCCTCTGCCTGCGGGGGCGCAGCCTGAACCGGCTTCCCGTCAGCATGCCCCCTGGCGCGGGCAGCATGCTGCTGCACCTTACCGGCGAACTGCTGAGCCTGTTGAGGTTGCTGGGCCTTTGGCTGCTGCGGCTGTGGTGGTTCCACCTTTAAAGGGCGCTCCTGAAAGCGCCTGTCCGGAGGACGGGAGGGTACCCGGTCCACCAGTCCCGGACCCCGGTCATAGCGCCGGGCATCCTGCTGGTGTCTGGGGCGTTCCGGATGTCTTTTTTTGTGATTGTTTTTAATGCCATCTCTCAACTTGTCCGGCCTGGCCTGCACCTGGGCCGCCGGTGCCTGAGCCTGCTGGTTGCCTTCTTTATTGTTACCCGTTTTCTCATGCCCGCCCTTTAATTCAGCGAGCACCCGCTCCACATCCGCATCCTGCAGTGCGGAGAGGGGTGATTTTACTGAAATACCCATATTACCGAGCTTTTGCATCAGTTCCTTGCTTTCTATGTTCAGTTCTTTGGCCAGTTCGTGGACTCGTTTCTTGACCATGTAAACACCTCCAATTGGGTGGCTGGTGGTTAGTCATCAGTCGTCAGTCGCAGCTCAAGTAGCCACCAACCACCAACGACCAACAACTAACGACTAGCCACTATCTCCCCTTTCCAAGCGTTTTAAAATTCCCCGTGAAAAGTCTTCATCGTTAACGGCCATGACGGCACATGTGGCCCGGTTTAAAATACGACCCAGTTCTTCTTTCAAACCCCAGGTGACCAGGGGAACCCCCGTAGAACGTGTTAAAAACAGAAAGCTCTTCCTGGTATGCCTGGACGCATCGGTAGCCAGAAGTACAAGTTTGGCATACCCCCGACGGATGGCGGCGCGTACCGCCCTGTCCCCCCCGACAACACGCCCGGCTCGCCGGGCCAGAAAAAGCAACTGCGTTACTCCCCCGCCACCCATCATTCCTGCAATCCCTCGGCCAGGGACTGGATGATTTCCGGAGCAATAGAACGCTGCAGAGCCTTTTCCAGCCGCTTGCCTTTGACCGCCTTTTGCAGGCACTCACGCCGGGGGCAGATATAGGCTCCGCGCCCTGGACGTTTACCTGTGGGATCAATCTCAACGGTGTCCTGTGGAGTGCGAACCACCCTGATCAGCTCTTTCTTTGGTCTCATCTCCTGGCAGCCCACACACATCCGCTGAGGCACCTTTTTTACTCTGGGCAAATGGATCACCTTCCTGATGCCCAAAATTTTAATTGAGAAGGCAATGAATCTATAACGGATCTATTTTTTTACAAAAACTACAGGATACTGTCATCACCATACTGCTCACCGTATTCCTGAGCGTATATTTCCTGCATCTGGGACTCACTTTTGATATCTATCTTCCATCCGGTGAGCTTGGCCGCCAGGCGGGCATTTTGGCCCTCCTTGCCAATTGCCAGGGATAACTGGTAATCCGGTACAATCACCCGGGCAATTTTTTCTTCCTCCCAGATCTCCACAGCTATAACCCTGGCGGGGCTTAAGGACGCAGCGACAAATTTGGAAGGATCCGGGTTCCACTTAATCACGTCAATTTTTTCTCCGTTGAGCTCGTTTACAATAGCCTGGATACGCATCCCCTTGGGGCCCACACAAGCTCCCACCGGATCCAGTTTCTCCTCCCGGGAATAAACGGCAATCTTGGACCGGTAACCGGCCTCACGGGCAATAGCCTTTAACTCCACCAAACCCTCCTGGAGCTCCGGCACCTCCAGTTCCAGAAGGCGTTTCAACAGGCCGGGGTGGGTACGGGAAACCAGTATCTGCGGCCCCTTGGTGGTCTTACGTACTTCCACCACGTAGGTCTTGATCCGGTTGCCGGGACGGTATTCTTCCCCGGGCATCTGTTCCGGAGGGGTTAAAATGGCTTCCGTCCGCCCAAGGCTGATGTAAACATTCTTTTGTTCCACCCGCTGGACAATTCCTGTGACAATATCCCCTTCCCGGCTGGCAAACTCCTCATACACTATATTGCGTTCCGCTTCACGTATCCGCTGGACCACCACCTGTTTGGCCGTCTGGGCGGCTATCCGGCCGAAGTTGCGGGGGGTAACCTCTTTCTCAATCACGTCCCCCACCTGGTAGCGGGGATCGATTTTTCTAGCTTCCTCAAGTGAAATCTCCAACCGGGGATCAGATACTTCCTCAACGACGGTACGCTGGGAATAAACCTTGAAATCCCCCGTCTGACGGTCAACAATTACCCGGGCATTCTGCAGGGAACCGAAGTTTCGCCGGTACGCGGAAAGTAAAGCCGCTTCAAGGGCCTCAAACAGGACCTCTGCAGAAATGCCCTTTTCCTTCTCAAGTTCCTTTATGGCTGTTAGAATTTCGGTGTTCATTTCGCCTGCCTCCTAGTGCCAACTTGCTTTGAGCCGTGCCGTCGCCACCTCGGGAAGGGGGATACGCTGTTCCTGTCCGTCATCCAGGGTAAGCACCACCATCTGACCTTCCAGGCCCTCCAGGCGACCGGTAAATTTTCTCCGCCCGCCCTGGGAGGAAAAAGTGGTGACCTGTACCCGGCAACCCGAAAAACGTTCAAAATCAGCAGGCTTCTTTAATGGCCGCTCGATACCGGGAGATGAAACTTCCAGATGGTAGGAATGAGGGATCGGGTCCGCTTCATCCAGAAGAGGATCCAGTCTCTCGGAAACCGCCTGGCAATCATCAAGCGTCACACCCCCCGGCTTATCAATAAAAATACGCAGGTACCAGCGTCCCCCCTCTTTAACATACTCCACGTCCACCAGCTCCAATCCCAGACCGGTTACCAGCGGTGTGGCCAGCTCTTCCACTGTCGCCACTACCTTGTTTTTTGCCACGGGCGCTCCTCCTCTATAAAATTGTATCCCTATATTATAAGACGAAAGAGTGGGTGTTACCCACTCCTGTTGCTGACATAAAGCGACGAACATAACCAGACCCAAGTATATCACAGAAAACAGTGGCTGGCAAGGGCTTTAACCATGCCGGTGTTCAACGCGGTAAACCCCCGGCAAAGAAGCCAGCTTGTTCAGGATCAACACGCGATTGACGTGGGGGCGGAACTGGACAGTTATTTCCAATAATTGACGATCCCCATCACCCATTTTTTCTATTTGTATATTCTTGACTATGAGTCCATACTCATCGAGCAGTGCACCCACCCTCTGGATATCTTCAGGAGCACTGGCCACTACAAGATTGAGGACATCCTGCTGTTGTGTTTTGCGCACATAATCTTCTATCGCTCCTAAAATGACAAGGGCGAAGAGAACCAGTACGGTACCCAGAGCGGCCGCCAGGTAATAACCGCCCCCCGCTGCCAGGCCGACACAGGCCACTACCCACAAACTGGCAGCGGTAGTCAATCCGCGCACCAGGGGACCTTCCCTCAAGATGGCTCCTGCACCGAGAAAACCGATACCGCTGACCACCTGGGCGGCCACCCGGGCCGCATCACCCCTGAATTCGTAATGAAGGCTCTCCGACACCACCATGGCCAGGGCCGACCCCACACAAACCAGGATATGTGTGCGAAAACCTGCAGAATACGTACGGATGGAAACGTACAGTCTTTCCCGCTCCAGACCAATCATTCCCCCCAGGACAACCGCCAGCACCAAACGTAAAATAATTTCCTTCTCCGTTAGCACGTGCTATCCCCCCACCACCGTCAACACACCAATGCAGTTTTTACAAGCGCCAATGTGCCCGCTCCGAGCAAAACGCCGGTCATTTTCATCCTGCTGGTGGCATTCCAAGGGTTATGGGATTTCTATTCCCTTGCCGCAGCCAGGGTAGCCTGTTGGAGAATCCTGTACATTAACTCCACTGCTTCCCGGGCAGCATGGGGCTTGCCAAGGCGCGCAGCCGCCGCAGACATGTCCCCGAGTCGCCTTTCGTCCGTGAGACATGAGAGGACCTCCCGGCCCAGGTCTTGAACCCTGCTCACCTGTACCGCAGCACCGGCCCGGCAGAGATATTCAGTATTGCGTTCCTCCTGACCCGGCAGGGGATCCACAATAAATATGGGTAGACCTTTAGCCAGGGCCTCGGCACAACTCAAACCTCCTGCCTTACCCACCATAATGCTGGCCACGGACATAAGTTCGTGAATATTCTCGACAAAACCAAAAACCATGGTAGGGTGGTGGTTGGACCCTGCCAGCCGCAATAAGCGCTGCCTGAGCTGTTCATTGTGTCCCGCAACCACCAGCAGCTGGCAGGGAACGGGCCCATTGCCCAGAAACTGCACCACTTCAACCAAAGGCCCCAAACCCAGACCTCCTCCCATTACCAGCACCGTGGGAAGTGAGGGGTCCAGGTGAAGCTTCTGCTGAACACCGGAACGATCCACCGGCCTGGCAAAGGCAGGGTCTATAGGGATTCCCGTTGCGTGTACCCGCTCCAGAGGAATACCAAGATCCGCGAAGGGCGTCCTGAGGTCCTCGCTGGCCACCACGTAGGCATCCACCTCCGGAAAGACCCAGAAAGGATGGACAGTAAAATCTGTAATGGTGGCCACAACCGGCACCCGTAAAAGGCCCTGGCCTTTCAACCGGTCCATAATACCCACGGGGAAGGGATGGGTACAAACAACAACCTGCGGCCGGGTTTGATTTAGAAACTTAACCAGTTTGGGAGCGGTCAATTTGTTGAGAATGCGGTTGAATTCCTGTTTCGCAAATCCCGAAAGAGGCTGGCCCCATTCCGCCTGACGGTAAAGGTATCCGTACACCACCGGGGTAATTTTGAGCATTTCCATGTAGGTACCCAGAATTACCTTTTCTAAAAAAGGGGTGGTATACCTGAAAGTGTCCAGGATAATAACTTCCGCGGTGGGGGAACTCTGTTGAATAGCCTCTCTCAAGGCATGAGCAGCCCGCATATGTCCCGTACCGGCCGATACCGACAAAATGACCACCCGTTCAAGGATAGTCATAACCATCCCCTCTAAGCCAGAGCAATATAC
>NZ_JBNATZ010000012.1:0-14940 GCF_049701015.1 Desulfofundulus sp. | reverse complement strand
TCCTGAATGTGTTTGACAATCTGCTCCTGAGGCACCAGTCTGGTTTCACCGCCAGCCCGGCGGCGTACCTCCAGTTCCCCTGTCTGGACCGCCTGGTTGCCCACGGTTATGCGCAGGGGGTAACCCACCAGATCTGCGTCTTTGAACTTCACGCCCGCCCGCTCGGCACGGTCGTCCAGGACCACTTCCACTCCGCTGGCCTGCAGTTCCAGGTAAACCTTTTCAGCGAGGCTCACCTGCCGTTCATCCCTGTGGTTCACCGGGATCACCGCTACATGGAACGGAGCGATTGACACCGGCCAGATGATCCCGTTTTCATCGTGGTTTTGCTCCACTGCGGCTGCCATGGTCCTGGTTACGCCAATGCCGTAACAACCCATAATGATGGCCCGGCTCTGTCCGTGTTCATCCAGGTAGGTAGCTCCCAGAGCGCGGCTGTATTTATCCCCGAGCTTAAAAATTTGTCCCACCTCAATACCGCGGGTTTCTTCAAGGGGTGCCCCGCATTTGGGGCAGGGATCCCCCGCTCTTACCACACGTATATCAGCCACCACCCGGGGAGTGAAATCACGTCCCGGATTTACATTTACCAGGTGGGCATCATCCCGGTTGGCCCCGGCCACAGCATTAACCAGCAACATAACCTCATCATCGGCCACCAGCCGGACATCCTGCAGGCCAACCGGGCCGGCGTAACCCACCGCAGCACCTGTGACCCTCTTTACAGTAGCCGGATCGGCCAGTTCCAGGTGCAATACATCCAGGACCTTTTGTAATTTAACCTCGTTCACTTCCCGGTCGCCCCGAACCAGGGCGGCCACCACACCCTTTTCCGTCTGGTAAAGAAGAGTTTTTATCAGGCGCCGTGAATCCACTCCCAGATAGCCGGTTACCTGTTCCACCGTATGCATACCGGGGGTATCAACCACTTCAAGAGGAAGAGGTGCTTCCTCAGAGGTTGGCCCATGCTGCAAAGGAGAAGTGGCCCGTTCCACATTGGCCGCATAACCACATGACTCATCCGGACAAAAGACCACCAGCGCTTCCCCTGAATCGGCCAGAACCATAAATTCATGGGTATCGTTCCCGCCAATGGCACCGGAATCAGCCTCCACAGGACGAAATTTCAATCCACAGCGGGTGAAAACCCGGGTATAAGCTTCGTACATCTTTTGATAACTTATCTCCAGTCCGGCTTCGTCCCGGTCGAAGGAATAAAGATCCTTCATGATAAATTCCCTTCCCCGCAACAGGCCAAAACGGGGACGTCGCTCATCCCGGTACTTGTTCTGGATCTGATAAAGCAACTGGGGCAACTGGCGGTAGGAATTGACCTCCTGCCGTACCAGGGCAGTTACAATTTCTTCATGGGTCGGTCCGAGACAGAAATCCCGGCCGTGCCGGTCCTTAAGCCTGAATAATTCCGGACCGTAGACGTCCCAGCGGCCGGACTCCTGCCAGAGTTCAGCGGGCTGGATAATAGGCATCATAATTTCCTGGGCGCCCTGACGGTCCATTTCTTCCCGGATAATCTGCTCTATCTTTTTAATCACACGCCAGGCCAGGGGCAGAAAGGTATATACCCCCGCCGCCGCCTTGCGGATAAAACCGGCCCGCAGCAGCAACTGGTGGCTTACAACCTCTGCCTCTGCCGGCACCTCCCTTAAAGTGGGTAATAGCAGCTGACTGACGCGCACTAACTCAACCCCCCCTGGACTCATTCTCAGACAAAATATTTTCCACTTCGCGTACCAGGGTGTCTACCAGGTCCTGTTCACGCACTCTGCCTGTTATGCGACCACCCCGGAAGATAATGCCAAATCCCTTCCCTCCGGCAATACCCACATCAGCATGACTGGCTTCCCCGGGACCGTTGACCGCGCATCCCATGACGGCAACCTTCAAGGGTTTGTCCACCCAGGAAAGGCGCTCCTCGACTTCCGTGGCAATGTGCTCCACGTCGATGCATGTGCGCCCGCAGGTGGGGCAGGAAATCAGTTCGATCCCCCGCCGGCGCAGTCCCAGAGCCTTTAAGATCTCATACCCCACACGCACTTCCTCAACCGGGTCCCCGGTAAGGGATACGCGGATGGTGTCACCAATTCCCTGGGCCAGCAGTGCCCCGATACCTACGGCCGATTTGATTGTTCCCGAACGAACTGTCCCAGCCTCAGTCACGCCTACATGAAAGGGATAATCAACTTCCCCGGCCAGCAAACGGTAGGCTTCGAGCATCACCGGCACATCGGATGCCTTCAAAGAAACTTTGATCTCACGGTAATCCAGTTCTTCAAGTAACCGGATATGCCGCAGAGCACTTTCCACCATGGCCCGGGGGCCCGGCCCACCATACTCGGACAGCAGTTCCTTTTCCAGGGACCCTGCATTAACCCCGATGCGGATGGGAACCTTTCTCTTGCGGGCGGCATTAACCACGGCGGCCACCCGTTCCCGGCCTCCGATATTACCAGGGTTAATGCGAAGGCCATCCACACCGCTTTCCAGAGCAGTCAGGGCAAGGCGGTAATCGAAATGAATATCGGCTACAAGTGGGATGGGACACCCGGCCTTGATTTCTTTTAGCGCCCGGGCGGCCTGTTGATCGGGTACGGCCACCCTCACAATCTCACAGCCCGCCCTGACCAGCCTGTCGATCTGGGCCAGGGTGGCCCGGACATCCCGGGTATCGGTGTTGGTCATGGACTGCACCGAAACAGGCGCATCTCCCCCCACCTGCACCCCCCCGAGAAATATAGGACGGGTATGTCTTCGCTGCACGGACTTTCACCCCGTTAGAGCAATCCCAGGATATCTTTATACGTGATGACCATAATTAAGAGCAGAAGCAGACCAAAGCCCACCAGGTGGACAAAATTTTCCTTGGCGGGGTCCACCGGCCGCCCCCTCAACCCTTCTACAGCCAGAAATAAAAGCCTGCTGCCATCCAGGGCGGGAATGGGCAAAAGGTTAAAAAGCCCCAGGTTGATACTTAAAAATGCGGCCAGCTGCAGGAGGTAAAAGAACCCGAGCTGGACGGCGGTATGAATTTCCTGAACGATACGTACCGGCCCACCCACCTCGGCCGGTGCCCGGCCCACGATCATCCTGCCGACAAACCCCAGGATCAATCCACTGAGGCGCACAGTATACTCAATTCCCCGGTACAGAGCTGCGAGGGGATTGAGCGGGCGCATCTCCTGACGGGGATAAATGCCGATGATACCTTTACCTTCGGCATTTACAGCCGTAACCAGATTGAATCTTTCCTCCCTCCCGTCCCGCAACACCGTTACACTAATGGGCTGACCAGGGTGGGCGTTGACCGTACGGGTTATGTCCTCCCAGCGCGTTACCTGCCGGTCGTCAATGGCAATGATCCGGTCACCGGGCTTTAAACCGGCACGTTCAGCAGGTTGCCCCGGAACCAGTTTACCGATGGTGGTGGTGGGAATTGGAAAGCCATGGGCCATGAAGATAACCATCAATAAGAGCGCAGCCAGGAAGAAATTCATTAATGGACCGGCCGCAATCACAGCAGCCCGCTGCCCTACGGTCTTATGCTTGTAACTTCTTTCCCCTTCTTCTACTTCATCCGCAGGGTCCATCCCTGCCATCCGCACAAAACCTCCCAGGGGGAAAAGTCGCAGGTTGTAAACAGTTTCCCCCCGGGGGACGCTTAAAAGCTTTGGACCGAAACCCACACTGAACTCATGGACCTTGATGCCAACCTGTTTGGCGGCCACGAAATGTCCCAGTTCGTGAAAAATAATCAGCATTCCGAAAACCAGGATGGAAGCCCAGAATGTCTGCATTACCATCACCTTCTTGCTTTTTCCCGCGCTACCCGGCGGGCCCACTGGTCCACTTCCAGAATTTCTTCCAGAGTGGGTTCGGAAACAACCCGGTGTTCCTCCATGACCTCGGCCACAAGCCGTGGAATAAAGGTGAACCCAATTTCGCCGGCCAGGAAAGCCCCGACGGCGATCTCGTTGGCGGCATTAAGCACTGCCGGCATGGTCCCACCGGTACGGCCCGCGGCGTAGGCCAGAGCCAGGCAGGGAAAACGGTTGGTATCCGGGGGTTCAAAGGTCAGTTCGCCTGCTGCAAACCAGTTCAGCCTGGGCAAATCACTGGGCCAGCGGTCCGGGTAAGACAGCGCATACTGGATGGGCAGGCGCATATCCGGCAAGCCCAGCTGTGCCATGACAGAGCCATCGACAAATTCCACCATCGAATGGATAATACTCTGGGGATGAACAACCACTTCTATCTGATCGTAATTCACGGAAAAAAGCCAGTGCGCCTCAAGCACTTCGAGCCCCTTATTCATGAGGGTGGCTGAATCGATGGTAATCTTTTTCCCCATCCGCCAGTTGGGGTGAGCCAGGGCGGCCTCTACACTGACGCGGGAAAGATCGGCCGGTTCCTTGCGGAAAGGCCCTCCCGAGGCTGTGAGAATAATTTTGCCCACCCTGTTTTCCGGCTGGCCGGCAAGACACTGCCAGATGGCCGAGTGCTCGCTATCCACCGGTAGAATACGGGCTCCCTTTTCCCGGGCAAGCTTCATGACCAGCTCACCCGCCGCTACCAGCGTTTCCTTATTGGCCAGGGCGATATCCAGACCCTTTTCCAGCGCCGCCACAGTAGGGAGCAACCCCACAGTTCCCGTGAGAGCGTTTAAAACCACCCCGCTGTCTATGGAGGTGGCTACGGTGACCAGCCCTTCAGCACCCCAGAAAAGCTCAGGCAAGTCCCCGGGAGGCAGGTGCCGTTCCAGTTCCCGGACGGCTTCCTCCCGGGCCAGGGCAACCACCCGCGGGCGGAACTCCCGAACCTGTTCGGCCATCAGGGGCCAGTTGCTCCCGGCGGCAAGGCCGACCACACGCATTTTGTCGGGAAACCTCCTGACCACGTCCAGAGCCTGCCGTCCAATGGAACCGGTACTGCCGAGTATGACAATCTCTCTCATTTCACATCCGTCTCCCGTCCTGAAAATAGCTGCCTGCCGTGAGGGAAAAACGGCGGCCATTTTCACCTCTGCCGGTCAAGATGAAAACGTCATGAGTTATTTTACCTGCGATCCACGGGATTAATGGTGCCCAGGGCCGCCTGCACTGCGATGAGGGTCAGGGGCCCCAGGGCCAGACCGAGTACACCGATAGCCTTCAACCCCACATACATGGCTATAAGTACGGCGAGAGGGTGCAACCCCAGGTGGGCCGCCACCACCCTTGCCTCAAGGACCTGTCTTACCCCCCACACCAGGAGGTAAAGCACCACCAGCTTCACCCCAAAGGCAATATGACCGGTAACAAAGCACCATATAGCCCACGGGATATAAATGGTGGCCGGTCCCAGCACAGGAATGATATCAAAAAGTCCAATCAGTAGACCAATGGTCAGGGAATACCTGGCTCCAATTATATAAAGTCCGAAAATGCTCTGAAGGGTGGTCAGGGTAACCAGAAGGGACTGGGCACGCAAGTAGCCGAAAGAAGCCCCGACCACCTTGCGGAATATCTCCACCACCCGCTCTCCCCATGGCTCGGGAGCTATCTTTAACCACAGTTTTATGATCAAATGGTGATCGCGGCTGATAAAATAAGTTGCGACCAGGCCGACTACTATGGCGAGAACCGCATTGGGCAGGGAAGTGATTAAATACAAAAGAAAGCTGGCCACAGAGCCGGCCACATGGGAAAGCCAGCCGGTAAAGGTACCCATATTCTCCTGAATACGCTCTGTAACCAGCGGGGGCAACTGAAAATAAAAGATCCTGCCCTGCTCCACCCAGCGGTTAATCTCCGCCTGCAAAGGCCCCATGTACTGGGGAAGACGCACCGACAGCTCGGAAAGTTCCGCCACCAGGCGAAGCACCAGCAGGGTTAACAAAGCCCCTATCCCGCCGATGGCAACCAGCATGGAGATGAGGACAGCCAGAGAACGGTTAATACGGCAACCCTGGTGAAAAAAGCATACCACAGGTTCAATCAGCACGGCAATAATGGCCGCCATAATAAAGGGTGTGAGGACGGTTAAAAGGAAATTGAAAATAACCAGCAACTCCGGGACAACGTACTTCCAGGCAAGGTAAAACAATAAAACAGTAGTAACGAGAATTGCCACCCGTATGGACCTGGGCACCCGTGTCACCTCAGCTTATTATAAACCTTCCCACAAAGTAGTATACTAACGGAGCAGTAAAGAGCATGCTGTCAAAGCGATCGAGGATACCCCCGTGGCCGGGGATAATATCCCCGGCATCCTTCACTCCTGCCTGCCGCTTAAAAGCCGATTCCACCAGGTCCCCCAGAACTGCCGCCAGCCCCAGGAGCAAACCCAGAAGAAGTATGGGGCCGCGGGGTAGAAAAGGGTAAAGACCCATAAAAGCTACCGCCGCCAGCAAACTGCCCGCCAGGCTCCCCACCGCCCCCTCCACGGTCTTGCCGGGGCTTAAAGCTGGCGCCAGCTGACGCCGTCCCCACCGTCTTCCAATAAAATAGGCAACAGTATCACTGGACCAGGTGCCCACCAGCGTGAAAGTCAACCAAATCCAACCGTCGGGCAACAAACGCAGCAAATAAATATAAACGAATAAACCGATATAAAGAATTGCCAGCAGGGTAACAGCACCCTCCACCGGTGAAAAGGCCGGATAAAGAAAAACGGTGAAAACCAGGATGAAGAACAGGATAACTGCAACCGCCCCGCCCAGACCCGCATCCCTGTATAAGTATACACTCCCCAGGAGGAAAAGACTTCCCACCACAGCAAGTCCGTGAGGGGGATACAGATTTAAATGCTCAAATAGAGCAACCATTTCGATAGCAGCCAGTACCATCAGCAACCCGGTAAATATCAGAAGGGGCAGGCTCCCGTGCCAGACAGCGGCAATGAAGAGAGGGATTCCGACAAGTGCACTCAAGATTCTGTGCCTGAGCACTTTTTTTCACCTCTGTTCAGGCCGCCGAAACGACGTTCCCGCTGCTGAAAATCCACAAGGGCCTGCAAAAGGTGCACCCTTCGAAAATCGGGCCACATTACGCTGGTCATCCAGAATTCGGTGTAAGAAAGCTGCCAGAGCAGAAAGTTGCTAACCCGGTAATCACCGGAAGGTCTGATCAGAAGGTCCGGGTCTGGCTGGCCGGCGGTATAAAGGTGACTGGAAATGGTAAATTCGTTAATTTGCTCAGGGTCAAGATTTCCTGCCAGCGCTTCTTTCACAATAGACCGCACGGCATCCACCAGCTCGACCCGTCCACCGTAATTCAAAGCCAGGTTGAGGACCATCCTCTGGTTATTCCTGGTGCGGGAGACAGCCATTTCCAGAGCCTTACGGGCGTGAGGTGGTAGTTCCTGAATGCGGCCAATGGGATGAAGGCGGATATTGTTGGCACATAACTCCTCTATTTCCCTGTGCAGGTATTCCACCAGCAGGTCCATCAACACATCGACTTCATCCCGCGGGCGTTTCCAGTTTTCTGTGGAAAAGGCATAAACGGTCAGATAACCTATGCCCAGTTCGGCACAGGTGCGCACCGTTTCCCGTAACGACTCCACTCCGGCCCGGTGGCCGGAGGTCCTGGGCAAGCCCCTTTTCTGAGCCCAGCGGCCGTTGCCGTCCATGATAATAGCTACATGACGGGGGAGGCGAGTCAAATCAAGCTGTGCTAAAAGACTTTCTTCCTCCAGGGAAGGGCCTTTCTTCCTGCCACCCCTCAAGACGCGCACCAGGTTTTTCAGCAAAGGGTCCCCCCCTCTCGAACTGACCACATGTATGTGTATTAATTACAAAATAACCACAAAATAGTTCCGGATCAACCCGGCTGAAACATATTTGAATGCTCTCCTGCTATGTATCAATGTATAATTTGGATATGTAATTTAATGACCTTTCTTTAGTAATAATAACATGTCACTAAAACAACCCCCTCCGGAAGAGGGGGTTTATCCATTTTACTCTTCGATGATGGCTCCGGCAGGACAGGCCTCAATACAGGTACCACAATTCTCGCACTTATCGGGGTCAATTCTGTAAACGTCACCCTCAATAATCGCTTCGTTCGGGCAAGATTCAAGACAGGTTCCGCAGGCCAAACATTCTTCCGTAATACGATAAGCCAAGGAATTACACCTCCTTCCCCACTTCTTCCTGTGCTACCGTCAACACACCCTCCCCGGGAGCAGTAACGATAAAGCGAACAACGCGCTGCGGCCCCCCGGGGCTACCCCGGGGGGGAGCCGTCAACTGCACGCGAACCTGCCAGCCCAGCAAGCGGCATAAAGCAAGTGCTTCTCCCACCTCAAAAGCCAGCACATCGGGCAATAGCTCCCCTTTAACCATAAGCTTCAGACCTGCATTATCTCCTGTTCCTTGATGCTAACAAGCTGATCTATTTCCTTGATATATTTGTCCGTAAGTTTCTGGATCTCGTCCTGGGCGCGGCGCATTTCGTCTTCGGATATTTCTCCATTTTTTTGCTGTTGTTTTACTTTATCATTAAATTCACGGCGGATATTTCTGATGGCCACCCTGCCCTCTTCCGCTTTTTTCTTAACCACCTTGACCAGCTCGGCCCGGCGTTCCTGAGTCAGCTGGGGAATGGAAAGGCGGATGACCGTACCGTCGCTGGCAGGCGTAATCCCCAGGTCCGACTTCAAAATGGCCCGCTCGATTTCCGGTAAAACGGTTTTGTCCCAGGGTTGAATAACCAGAAGACGCGGTTCCGGAACAGAAATGGTGGCCAGCTGGTTGACCGGGGTAGGGGTCCCATAATAGGAAACCATCACCTTGTCCAGCAGGGCGGGCGTGGCCCGGCCAGCCCTTAACGAAGCAAATTCCTTTTTGACAAGTTCCACGGTTTTCTTCATGTGATTTTCTGCTTCCGCAATTCTGGCACTAGCCAACATATTCACCCCCGACGTAGGTACCGACGTTTTCTCCCAGCACCGCCCGCTTGATGTTCCCCTCCTGGTTCAGGTTAAAAACCACCAGGGGAATGCGGTTGTCCATGCACAATGAAGTTGCGGTGGCATCCATTACGGCCAGCCCTTTATTGAGAAGCTCAATGTATGTGAGCCGCTCGTAGCGCCGGGCATTCGGGTTCTTTAAGGGGTCGGAATCATAAACACCGTTGACTCTCTTGGCCATCAAAATGACATCAGCTTCTATTTCCGCCGCCCGTAGAGCAGCGGTGGTATCTGTTGAAAAATAGGGGTTGCCGGTTCCTGCAGCAAAGATAACTACCCGCCCTTTTTCCAGGTGTCTGATGGCCCGCCGACGGATGTAGGGCTCGGCCACTTCCCGCATCTCGATGGCTGTTTGTACCCGGGTATTCACCCCCTGCTTCTCGAGAGCATCCTGCAGGGCCAGTGAATTTATGACCGTAGCCAGCATACCCATGTAATCAGCGGTAGCCCGGTCCATCCCTTTGGCACTACCGGCCACACCACGCCAGATATTCCCACCGCCGACCACAACAGCCACCTGCACACCCATCTGGACGAGCTCATCAATCTGCCTGGCAATGGACTTGACTACATCGGGATCTATACCATAACCCTGGTTACCGGCCAGGGCTTCTCCGCTCAGTTTCAAGATCACACGTTTGTACCTGGGTACCTGCGCCAATGGTAGAACCTCCACTTTCCCCAGTTTATTCTACAGTGCCAGGTAAAATCCTCTTTCCAGGGGCGTGAATTTTAAACTTCAAGATCTGGTCATGGCCGCAACCTGCTCTGCAAAGTCGTCCTGCCGTTTGGTCAGGCCCTCACCAAGCTCATACCGTGTAAAACGGCGAATGACAATATTTTCTCCTATTTTCGCAATCTTCTCGTTTAAAAGCTCCTGTACGGTAATATCTGGATTTTTAATAAATGGTTGCTCGAGGAGGCAAACCTCCTTAAAGAACTTGTCCAGGCGCCCCTGCACGATCTTTTCGATCACCTTTTCCGGTTTTCCTTCATTGGCCGCCTGAGCCGCCAGGACTTCCTTCTCGCGGGCAATTACGTGTTCCGGAACATCCTCACGCCGCACGTACTCCGGCCGGGCCGCAGCCACCTGCATGGCTATATCACGCACGAACAGCCGGAATTCATCGGTCTTGGCCACAAAGTCAGTTTCACAATTCACCTCCACCAGGACGCCGATACGTCCCCCACCGTGGATATAGGCGTCCACCACACCCTCGGCGGCAATCCGCCCGGCCTTCTTCGCCGCGGCTGCCAGGCCCTTCTCCCTTAAAAAGTCTACAGCTTTTTCCATATCCCCGTTGGTTTCGATGAGGGCCTTCTTGCAATCCATCATGCCGGCACCGGTACGCTCACGCAGCTCTTTGACCATGGCCGCTGTTATCTCAGCCATTGCTTGATCCCTGCCTCCTTATCCCAGGTTTTACCTTCAAAGGTATTATGTCCATTATGTAAGCTTACCAAACAGATAAAACAGATATAGTAATTTAGAGAAAAAAGCAGGGGTTCCCCGTAAGAACTTTCTCGCGGGGCCCCCACAAAACCTCTGCCATTATTGCACTGCTACCGCAACCTGCTCACCCTGCCGTCCCTCCAGTACGGCATCTGCTATTTTGCTGGTAAGCAGGCGTACTGCTCTGATTGCATCGTCGTTACCGGGAATGACATAATCGATCTCATCGGGATCGCAGTTGGTGTCTACAATAGCCACAATGGGTATCTTGAGCTTCCGGGCCTCGGCCACCGCAATGCGCTCCTTGCGGGGATCAATGACAAAAAGAGCATCGGGCAACTTGCGCATGTTCTTGATACCGCCGAGAAACTTCTGCAACCTTTCCTTCTCATGCATGAGCTCGGCCACTTCTTTCTTGGGCAATACATCCAGAGACCCGTCCGCTTCCATGCGCTCAAGTTCGTGCAGGCGCTCGATACGCCGGCGAATGGTCTGGAAATTGGTCAACATTCCGCCCAACCAGCGCTGGTTAACGTAAAACATCCCGCACCGTTCGGCTTCTTCTTTCACCGACTCCTGTGCCTGCTTCTTGGTACCCACGAATAGAATCGTTCCACCCTCGGCAGCCAGGTTACGCACAAAGTTGTAAGCTTCTTCTATCTTGCGAACGGTTTTCTGCAGGTCAATAATATAAATCCCGTTCCGGTCCGTGAAAATATACGGGGCCATTTTGGGATTCCACCGCCGCGTCTGGTGCCCGAAATGCACCCCGGCCTCCAGAAGCTGCTTCATCGAAATAATCGCCACCCTGACACACCTCCTCCCTGCTGGTTTTTATTCCTCCGCCACCTTCATCCTTCCACAAAACCCCCTGCGGGGCACCCCTGTAGAAGTCTGGCGGCGTGTGTAATTCACACCAGGATGTATTCTAACATAAAGTACCCGCGTATGCAAGGTAGAGCGCACCAGAACCTAAGGCAGAGTGGCGTAGGCTTCTTCGTCGAAATAAAATTCGCGGCCGGCGGGAATATTCTCTTGTTCCGGAACCCTCGGCTTTCCCAAGGCTTCCAAACGGAAAAAGTTTGAGGTGTACCAGTTTATATCCGGTACGGGCAACCGGCCGAAAGCCCTCTGCACCAGGGGGTAGTCTTTGCTGACGAAACCTTCCCTTTCGAGTTCGTATTCCTGGAAATTGTAGATTATATCCGTAATCACAAAATTCATATCCAGGACCAGCTTCTGGATCAAGTACCACTTATCCCTGGAAGCTTCCAGGTGCGTCAGCCCAAAATAACCGGCGCTCCCCTTACCCCGCAGTGACATGGCGCAGCGGGATAAAAACAGGCTGATGCCGGGCAGCGTTTCCACAGGATCAATCAAAAATGTATCGTACCGGCCCTGGAACTCCAGGGGCAGGGGGTACCGCACATCATACTTTTGCACGGAAAGATTGGACCAGCCTTTTTTGCGAGCCTGGGCATCAATAAACTCTACCAGCCGGTCATCCACCTCCAGAACGGTGATACGCCCCGCCATACCGGTAAGAGCTATGGCTATGCTGGTCAGGTCATCATCACCTATGAGCAGGACATCCTGGCCTTCCAGATCACCCCGCCGGTACATAATGGCCACCCGGGCTACGGTACTCCTTGTATCCACGTACCCCTGATCAAATTCAGCAACAGCAGGCGGTCTCTGACGGGCAATCTCTTCAAACTCTTCCAGCACTCGAGCAAACCTGCCTTGCAGGGTAACAGTTTTTCCCTCACAAGCAGGGCAGGTCAGCGGTTCCAGAGGAGACAGACCGTGGTCACGGGCCAGCTTTTCCCCTTTAGCGGTAAGATAAATATAACTTCCTTCAGAACGGACCAGCTCCCGCGCAAGCATTTTCTCCAGTACCTCCAAAAAATGAGCCAGGTGTCCATCCTGTTTTCTGATCAGTTGCCAGAAAGTGCCTGGTCCTGCCAGAAGGGCGCGAAAAATCTGTTTCTGTATCCTGTCCAACTTCCCACCTCCGCTGGTTTGATTTAAGGGCCATAAGTTTTTTATACCACGGGTGGGTAAAAAAATGAAACCCTCGATATTTTAACCTCAATTTTAACAAAAATTTGACACCCGGGCAGGAAACTTATTCTAAACGTTGAATTAATTAGTGTTTTTTAGCTGAAAAAGAGGGTGAAGGCCGATTGTTCACACGAAACTGGTCTATTATATTCGAGGCAATCCCGCTGGTCGTTGTGCTCTTCCTTACTTTCTCTTGCATCGTCCATCTCAACAAAATCAATACCTGCCATCAGAGTGCAATAGTGAGCATAGTTCTGGGCCATACCCTGCTGGTTCTGACAACCCTGTTGTCCTTCGGCATCTACAAATACCGCCTGGGCTGCCTGAGCCAGAACCGGACCCGGAACACAACCGTTGAAAAAGTCAGGGGAATCCAGCTCGATAAACTCCTCGACGGTCTCCCCACCGCCATCATGATCGTCGACAAAGAAATGAAAATTACTTGTGTTAATGAGGCATGTGAACAGCTGCTGGGATGCGACAGGAACAAACTGGTGGGGAAAAACTTCTCGGAACTGCAGCAGTGGTCCAGGTGTCTTACCGATAAGGACCTCAAATTTTCTCTACCGCCCAGGCAAATAGAATTCACCGGCCAAAATGGAGAAAAGGTTAACGTAAGCCTCGAGACCAGACCTCTCATGCGGAAAAACTGCCGCGAGGGTACTATTATCAACTTCCGGATTAGCAACAACGAAACAAAATACGAACTTTTGGAACAGACCTTCGATAAGATTTTGCAACAAATGGCAGGAGGAGTGATAGTTGTAGACTCAACCGGAAGGATAGTCTTAAATAACAGGGTCGCGGAAGAGATCACCGGCTTACCGTCGTCCAGCATGGTAGGGAAACCCATCTGGGATGTTTTCCCGAAAGATGAAAAGGAACTTGTTACCCTGCAGGCTCTCAAAAAAGGGGAAGCAGCCGGTCCGGCAGAGGTGCAGTACAGGCTTAATGGAAAGGATTCTTACCTGCTGGTCACTTCCGATGTCCTGCGCAACAGAGAGGGGCAGGTCAGTGGAGCGGTCACCGTTCTCCACGACATCACAGAGCTGCACCGCCAGCAAGAGCTCCAGCACCACCAGGAAAAGCTGGCAGTTATTGGACAGATGGCTGCCGGCATGGCTCACGAATTGCGCAATCCTCTTACTTCTATAAAGGGATTCGCACAACTCCTGTACGAACGCCTCGAGGACACCAAAAACAAAGAATACCTGGATGTGATTATCCAGGAAGTAGACCGGACGAACGAAATCATCAGCAATTTTCTTATACTCGCCCGCCCCTCATCCCATAAGAGAGAAAATGTGCACCTGGACAGGTTGATCGATGAACTTTTACCCCTGATAGAAAGCCAGTGCCTTTTAACCCAGGTGGAGCTGGTCCGGAACCTCTCCCCGGAGTTACCCCCTATCAAGGCGCAACCAGACCAGCTCAAACAGGTAGTGCTAAACCTCATTCACAACGCACTCCAGGCTATGGAAGGACAGGCGGTGAGAATACTGACCCTCACCGCCCGCTGGCTGGAAGAATCCAATGAAGTTCTGCTGGCAGTACGGGACACGGGTCACGGCATGTCGGAAAAAGTATTGTCCCAGCTCAGCATACCATTCTTCACCACCAGAAGTTCCGGAACTGGCCTGGGATTAACCATATCCTACCGCATTATTGAAAACCACGGCGGCAGGATTGAGGTGAACAGTCAAGAGGGGACCGGCAGCGAGTTCAGGATTTACCTACCTGTACGAGCCCCCGGGCAAATCCACTGAGCCAGGCCAGGGGATCACCACCGGAACCAAGGCAGTACCACTGCAAACACGATGGGTCGTACCCCAGTTCCCCGAGCAGCTTCTGGAAGCGCACCAGCTGCTTTCTCACCCGGACGGCCCCACCGGCATGACGGCAACTCTCCTCCCCACAGGTAATTACAGCCACACCCAGGGCACCTGCTTCCAGAGCTTTCAGCAGCCACAGCGGGTCCAGTGCACCTGCCGTGGGCAGGGAAATGAGGCGGGCGCGGCCCAATCCGGGTGCGGTAGAAACAAGCTCTGGAGCGAGCCCCTGGTAATAAGCCCGCTGGCATACGAAAACGGCCAGCGGAGGACCTGAGTACCCGCCAGGAACGAGAGGTCGGCACACTGGCCGATAATTATTCACCTTTCCATACACCTTTTTGTACAATATATCACAAGTTTTATCTCCTGAGTGGTTGCAAGATGAACACATTTATGATATTATACCAGAAAGGACTTGTGCTTGTTATCACAAACACAATGGAGGGGAAGACTTAATGAGTCCGACCGTCCTTTCCCTGATCGGCTTTGCAGTGGGATTTTTGTACAACGCTGGTGGCCCCGCCTACGAGTTGCTTACCGTCCCCCTGCTGCTCCTTGCCGGCCTGTATCTGGCCACGCTAGATCTTTCTTTTATTTCTTTAAACAAAGTCTGGGCGGCCG
>NZ_JBNATZ010000011.1:14161-24942 GCF_049701015.1 Desulfofundulus sp. | reverse complement strand
CGTCCCATTTGGGGCGAGAGCCCTTTAAATTTGGAAGACAAGGGGTGAACCTGTGAATACAATTGAACTGCTCGAACTTTTGGAAGACAATGCCAGGCTAACACCGGAAGAAATAGCCACCATGCTGCAAACAGATGCTGGGGAGGTACGCCGGGCCATCCAGGAGCTGGAAAAGAATAAAACCATTGTAAAGTACATGACTCTGGTCAACTGGGAAAAAGCAGGCGAGGAAAAGGTCTCCGCATTAATAGAGGTACGAATTACGCCCCAGCGGGACGTGGGTTTCGATGCCGTGGCCCGGCGCATCTGCCGGTTTCCCGAGGTGCGCAGTGTGAGGCTGATGTCCGGAGCTTATGACCTGGCCGTATTTATCGAAGGCCGTACCATGCGGGAGGTAAGCCATTTCGTGGCCACCAAGCTGGCCACTATCGAGGGAGTGGTCAGTACCACCACCCACTTTGCCCTCAAAACCTACAAACAGGACGGGGTTATGATGGAGGATGGAGAAGAAGAGGACCGGCGCCTGATGGTAACTCCTTAAGAGTGAAAGTGGGAATATTCCGTTCATACGTTAACGGGGAGGAACGCTTGATGAATAAAAACTGGTGCGCGCGGATTAATCCTGTGGTACGGGACCTGCCACCCTCGGGGATTCGCCGTTTCTTCGACATGGTGGCTGAAACAAGGGGGGTTATTTCCCTGGGCGTGGGTGAACCGGATTTTGTCACACCCTGGCACATCCGCGAGGCCTGCATTTACTCCCTGGAGAAGGGGCACACCATGTATACCTCGAACAGCGGCCTCCTGGAACTGCGGCGCGCTATTGCCCGGGACCTGGCCTCTACTTACGGTGTTTCCTATGACCCCCGGAGTGAGATCCTGGTGACGGTGGGTGTGAGCCAGGCCCTGGATCTTGCCCTGAGGGCACTGGTCTGCCCGGGTGACGAGGTGCTCATCCCGGAGCCGTCCTACGTTTCCTATGCCCCTGTGGTGATGATGGCCGGCGGGAAAGTGGTTTTCCTGCCCACCAGCATCGAAGAGGGTTTTTGCCTGCGTGCCCACCAGGTGGAGGCGGCCATCACGCCGCGCACGAAGGTTCTTCTGTTATGTTATCCCAACAATCCTACCGGGGCGGTACTCGACCGGAAGACCCTGGAGGAAATTGCAGAGGTGGCCGTGGCTTACGACCTGATCGTGATATCGGATGAGATTTACGACAGGTTGACCTATGTGGGTCAGCACACCTGCGTGGCCAGCCTGCCGGGCATGAAAGAACGCACTGTCCTTTTAAACGGTTTTTCCAAGTCCTATGCCATGACGGGCTGGCGGATAGGGTATGCCTGCAGTAACGGGGATTTTATAGCCGCAATGACCAAAATCCACCAGTACACCATGCTCTGTGCACCCATTACCGCTCAGATGGCCGCCCTGGAGGCGCTGAAAAACGGCCGGCCGTCAATGGAGCGCATGGTCCGGGAGTACAACCGGCGCCGCAACGTGATCATGCACGCATTCAGGGACATGGGGCTGCCCTGTTTTGAACCCCGGGGGGCCTTTTACGCCTTCCCGGAAATCAGGGTGACCGGATTGACTTCGGAAGAATTCGCCGGGACACTGCTCCAGGAGGAAAAGGTGGCTGTGGTCCCGGGCAATGCCTTCGGCCCCAGCGGCGAAGGCTTCGTGCGCTGTTCCTATGCCGCTTCGCTCGACGACCTGGGTGAGGCCTTGAGGCGTATGGCCCGGCTGGTACGCCGGCGGGGAGTCAGGCCGCGGGTGATTTCCAGTCCCGTACGGCCTCTTGCGGGCCTGGATGTGGGTGTGACTGCAGCAGGGGGTGCTTCCTCTTAATTTTTAAACCGGGCATGAATCCGGGCAGGAATTAAGACCCTGATGTAGAAATATTAAAAACTATGCCGGAATTACATCCGGCCAAAAATAATGCAGGATGGGAGGACGGCAGGTATGAAATTGTTGCTGTTGTGTTTTTTTGTGGGCGTCATGCTCTACAGCGGTTACATCAGTATGGGGCGCAACCGCACCATTGGGGAGTTCTTCCTGGGCGGGCGGGCTATGGGTCCCTGGCTTTCGGCTTTTGCTTACGGCACTACTTATTTCTCCGCGGTTATTTTTATTGGTTATGCCGGCAAGGTGGGCTGGGGATTTGGGATGGCCGCCCTCTGGATTGTCCTGGGGAATACCCTGCTGGGCAGCACCCTGGCATGGCTGGTTCTGGCCCGCCGGACGCGGGTCATGACCGAACGGCTAGGGGCCATGACCATGCCCGAGTTTTTGGAAGCACGTTATCAAAGCTCGGCTATGAAGGTGTACGGTGCGCTGGTTATCTTCCTGTTTCTGGTACCATACTCCGCCTCGGTATTCATGGGTTTGAGCTATTTATTTAATCAGATTTTCGGCATCCCTTATTTATATGCTGCACTCTTGATGTGCCTGTTGACGGCCCTGTACCTGATCATGGGCGGTTACCGGGCGGTGGCCCTTACCGACGTGATTCAGGGTACGGTCATGCTTGCCGGCGTGGGTGTGCTTCTCTACTATGTTCTTAATGCTCCTCAGGTGGGCGGGCTGTTCCAGGGAATGCAACGGTTGGCCCGGATTGACCCCGCCCTGGTCAGCCCGGCCGGGCCTGGGGGCCACTGGCTGTCTCTGGCCGCACTGGTGGTCCTGACAAGTCTCGGTCCCTGGGGAATGCCTCAAATGGTGCAGAAATTCTACGCTATCAGGGACGAAGGAGCCATCCGGCCGGCGATGGTGGTTTCCTCTCTCTTTGCCCTTGTGATTACCTTTGGAGCCTATTTCACAGGAGCCCTCACGCACCTGTTCTTTGACAAGTTGCCCGTGGATCCGGCCAGTGGCAAACCCACTCCCGACATGCTCATGCCGGTCCTGATTCATAACACTCTGCCCGAGCTGGGAGCCACGTTAATTCTCCTGCTTGTGCTTTCCGCATCCATGTCCACCCTTTCGTCCCTGGTGCTGGTGAGCAGTTCGGCCATTTCCATAGATCTGGTCCAAGCTTTGTGGCCCCGCTGGGTGAAAGAACACGGCGTTTTAATCATGCGCCTGCTGTGCTGTACCTTTATTGGACTTTCCCTGGTAATCGCCCTGGCCAAACCGGCGATTATCCTGAGCCTGATGGCCATCTCCTGGGGCACAGTGGCCGGTGCCTTCCTGGCTCCCTACCTCTACGGCCTGTTCTGGCGGGGAACGACACCTGCAGGTGCCTGGGCGGGAACTTTGACAGGGCTGGGCTCTTCCATACTTCTGTCCCTTTATTACCGGCTTGACCCTGCGGTCATTCCCCTGGTGGGTTCGCTGGCCATGGCCATCCCCATGCTGGTCGTGCCCGTGGTCAGCCTGTTCACCCGTCCCCTGCCGGCCGGGGTGGTGGAAAAAGCCTTTGGCAAGGGGGCCGTTCCGGGGATGCGAACTTTACAGAAACATAAGGAAGTGGAGACTGCATGATCTGGGATCGAGAGCATGAATGCATGGACAGGGAAAAGCTTCAATCATTGCAGCTGGAGCGGCTTAAAGAGACACTCCACCGTGTTTACCGGCAGGTGCCTTACTACCGCCGTCTTTTTGACGCCCACGGGGTCGGACCCGGGGACCTGCGCACCCTGGAAGATATCCGGAAGTTCCCTTTTACGACCAAAGCAGCCCTGCGGGATAATTACCCGTACGGGCTCTTTGCTGTTCCCCTCAAGCAAGTGGTGCGTTTGCATGCCTCTTCGGGTACTACGGGCAAGCCCATTGTGGTGGGTTATACCAGGAAAGACCTGGAAACATGGGGTGAACTGGTAGCCCGGGTTGTTACCCAGGCGGGGGTGACCGACGAGGATGTGGTGCAGATTACCTTTGGCTATGGCTTGTTTACCGGTGCCTTCGGTCTGCACTACGGCCTGGAAAGGGTTGGTGCCACCATCGTACCCGCCTCGGTGGGCAACAGCGAAAAACAAATCATGCTTATGAAGGATTTTGGCACCACGGTACTCGTTGGTACACCGTCCTATGTGCTGCACCTGGGAGAAACCGCTCTCTCCATGGGGATTGACCCCGCCAGCCTGAAGGTGCGTCTGGGGTTGTTCGGAGCTGAGGCCTGGAGCGAGGAAATGCGCCGCGAACTGGAGAAGATGTGGGGCATGAAAGCTACGGACAACTACGGTCTGTCGGAAGTGATGGGTCCGGGGGTAGCCGGTGAATGCACCGTGGCTCCGGGACTGCACATTGCCGAAGACCATTTTCTGGTGGAGATTATCGATCCCGAGACCGGCGAGGTCCTGGATTACGGTCAGGAAGGGGAGGTGGTTATCACCGCCCTGACGAAGGAAGCTTTCCCCGTAATCCGTTACCGCACCCGGGACATCTCCGTAATCAACCCGGAGCCCTGTCCCTGCGGGCGTACCACCGCTCGCCTGCGCCGCATTGCCGGGCGTACCGACGACATGCTGATTATTTCCGGTGTCAATGTATTCCCCTCCCAAATTGAAAGCGTATTGATGGAAATCGAAGGCATTTCCCCTCACTACCAGATTGTGGTTGACAAGAAGGGCTACCTGGATTATCTGGAAGTGCAGGTGGAAATGACGGAACAGACCTTCACGGGCAGCTTCCGAGACCTGGAGGCCATGGAAGAAAAAATCCGCCGGCGGCTCCAGGCGGTGCTTTCCATCAACCCCCGGGTGCGCCTGCTGGAACCCCACTCCATCGAGCGCAGCCAGGGTAAAGCCAAACGTATCATCGACAGACGGCCTAAAAAGCAGTAGGTATTCATGAATTACGGAGGTTTGTCATGAAAGAACTGATGACGGGTAACGAAGCTATTGCCCGGGGAGCTTACGAACACGGCGTGACCGTGGGGGTTGGCTACCCGGGTACACCCAGCACCGAGATTTTAGAAAACTTTGCCCGCTACCCGGGCGTCAAGGCCCAGTGGGCACCCAACGAAAAGGTAGCCCTGGAGGTGGGCATTGGCGCTTCCCTGGCCGGAGCCCGCGTGCTGGTGACCATGAAACACGTGGGCGTAAACGTGGCGGCAGACCCCCTGATGACTGCTGCCTACACCGGTGTAAACGGCGGGCTGGTCCTGGTCTCCGCGGACGACCCCGGCATGCACAGCTCGCAGAACGAGCAGGACAACCGCAATTATGCCCGCTTCGCCCGGGTGCCCATGTTTGAACCGTCGGACAGCCGGGAAGCCATGGAAATGGTGGGGCTGGCCCTGCGCGTCAGCGAGGAGTTTGACCTGCCCGTAATCCTGCGCACTACCACCAGGGTGGCCCATTCCCGCAGCCTGGTTGAGGTGGGGCAGCGTACGGAAGTGCCCCTGAGACCCTACCGGAAGGATCCCCAAAAATGGCTCATGGTTCCCGCTTTCGGCCGCCAGCGCCGCCAGGACCTGGAAGAGCGCTTGCAAAGGCTGAAGGCTTACACCGAGACTACACCGGTGAATTTCATATCCTGGGGCAACCGCGAGGTAGGAGTGATTACCAGCGGCATCAGTTACCAGTACGTACGGGAAGTACTGCCGGGGGCTTCCATCCTGAAGCTGGGAATGACTTTCCCCCTGCCCGGGGGGCTGATCCGCCAGTTTGCCGCGGGCGTGGAAAGGCTCCTGGTGGTGGAAGAACTGGACCCCTACATTGAAGAATTCGTACGGAGTTTGGGCCTCGAGGTAACGGGTAAACAGATTTTCCCGGCCTGGAACGAGTTCACTCCCGGCCTGGTCCGCAGTAAGTTGGAAGAAGCCGGGGTGCGGGTCCTTCCAACGGACTCCCGGGCGGAGGTGTCTCCCCCCCCTTCCGGTGTGGACGGTCAGCTGGAGGAGTTGCCTCCCATTCCGGGGCGCCCGCCCGTACTTTGTCCGGGGTGTCCCCACCGGGGCGTATTTTACGTGCTGCACAAATTAAAGCTTCTGGTAACAGGCGACATCGGCTGCTATACGCTGGGTGGCCTGTCCCCCCTGGATGGTATGGACAGCTGCGTGTGCATGGGGGCGAGTATTGGTATGGCCCACGGCTGCGAGCTGGCAGATCCTTCCCTGGGCGGGCAGACGGTAGCTGTTATCGGCGATTCGACCTTTTTCCATTCCGGTATCACCGGCCTCCTGCACATGGTTTACAACGGTGGCCGGGGTACTGTAATCATCCTTGACAACCGTACCACAGCCATGACAGGCCATCAGGACCACCCCGGTACGGGTAAGACCCTGATGGGCCAACTCGCGCCTGCGGTTGACCTGGAAGCCCTGGTGAGGGCGCTGGGGGTGAGCCGCGTCCGGGTGGTGGATCCCCTGGATATCAACGGGTTGACGCAGGCCGTCAAAGAGGAAGTGACCGCTGGTGTCCCGTCGGTGATTATAGCCAGGCGGCCCTGCGCGTTGTTACACCGGGAGAACCGCCCGCCGGTTCGTGTGGACGCTGAAGCCTGCACCGGCTGCAGGACCTGCCTGAAGATCGGCTGCCCGGCTATTTCCGTGCAGGATAAAAGGGCTGCCGTGGATGCCATTATCTGCACCGGCTGCGGGCTGTGCGTGCAGGTCTGCAGGTTTGGCGCGCTGCAGGAAGGGGGAGAAAACAGTGGCTGAGGCAACGGGTGCGGCCCTGGCACCGGTGGACATCTTGATGGTCGGCGTTGGTGGGCAGGGCATCATCCTGGCCAGCAAGATACTGGCCTACGCCGCCCGGGAGGCCGGTTACGACATTAAAGTGTCGGAAATACACGGCATGGCCCAGCGGGGTGGCAGCGTGGTTACCCAGGTACGCCTGGGGGAAAGGGTCTATTCCCCCCTGGTTACCGAGGGTGAGGTGGATATCATCCTGGCCTTTGAACAGCTTGAAGCCCTGCGCTGGTTGACATATGTCAGGAGCGGTGGCACCGTCATTGTCAACAACCAGGTCATATATCCCGTACCGGTACTTGCGGGTATGGCCCGGTATCCCGAGAACATTGTTGAACACCTTGCCCGCCGCGCTCGTACCGTGGTGGTGGACGCCCTGGAGAGGGCCCTGGAGTGCGGCCATGCCCGGGCGGCCAACGTGGTGCTCCTTGGCAGCCTGGCCAGGCGGATGCCCATTCAGCTATCCTGCTGGCTCAAAGCTGTAGAAGCCTGCGTTCCCGCCCGTTACCTTGAAGTCAACCGGGCTGCTTTCCAGAGGGGTTATAACCTTTAATTCAGATACTGGGGTCGGGGATGTATGACCGGGCAAAAAGTTTTCAAGCTCAACGAGTATCGAAAAAAGGTCAAGAAGGCACCGGGCCTCGAACCTCTGGACAGCAGGGGCGGGCGGGGCCGTTCCCCTGTCCCCCCGGGGCGGCTCAAGGCTTTTTTATGGGAGCGGAAGTGGCTTTTACTGGCGCTGCTTTTAACTGTTTTCATCTGCCTGTCACCCACACCCCGGGGCCTGACCGTGCATGGTCAATATGCCCTGGGCCTGTGGGTCTTTGTTATTATATGCTTTTTGACCGAGGCCCTCCCCCTGCCCATGACCGCCATGATTATCGGCTGCTACCAGGTTTTTACGGGCATTGCCGGCTTCAGGGATGTGCCCGGCACTTTTATGGACGATGCCGTAATCTTCATCATGGGCGTGCTTATGATGGGCGCCATGCTGATGAAATATAATATCCACAACCGGGTAGCTCTCTTTGTGCTCAAGCTGTGCGGCACCCGCATTGAAAGGGTCATCCTGGGCATCGTGACCTTCTGCGCCCTCAGTGCGGGGTTTCTTACGGAACATGCCGCGGTGATGATCATGCTGCCCATTGGTGTGGGCCTCGTCTCTTTAAGCGGAGGTTACAAAAAAGTGCCCAACCTGGCCAAACTCATTATGCTCTCCATCGCCTACGGTGTGATGATAGGAAGCGTCTCCGCGCCTTCCGGGGGAGCCCGTAATGCCCTGATGCTGGGCTTCCTGAGCAGCCTGGGTATCGATGTCGGTTACGGCCAGTGGATGGTTATGGTCTTACCTTTTACCCTGCTCATGATCCCCATCGTAAGTTACTGGCTTCTAAACCTGTTCCCACCTGAAATTAAAGATCTGGCCGGGGCAATCCGGGCTATCAGGGAGGAAATGGAGGCCGATGGTCCCATGACCAGCCGGGCCTGGATGGCCCTGGCCATTTTTCTGGCCGTGGTGGCCGGGTGGATAGTTGCCAGCCGGCGCTATGGGGTGGGCAACATTGCCATGGCGGGCATGCTCCTGGCGGTTGTCCTGCGCCTGACCGACTGGAGCTACCTCCAGCAAAAAACCCAGTGGGGAGTCGTCTTGCTTTACGCCGGGGCTATTTCCATGGGTAAAATGCTCATCACCACCGGTGCGGCATCCTGGCTGGCCGGGCAGATCCTGCACCTGGCAGCTGCCGCCGAGGTGACCGAGGGAGTTCCGCTGCTGGCTGTGACCGCTACGGTAACTGCCCTGGTGACCAATACCATGGCCGACGGTCCCACGGTGGCCGTCCTGGGCCCAATCTTTTTGAAGGTGGCCGAACTGTCGCGTACCTCGCTCGTGGCCATTGGTGTGGGAACTTCCCTGGCCTCGGCATTCTCCTATCTCCTGGTGATCGCTACTCCTGCCAACGCCATCGTTTACGGTCCCGGCTTTTTGCGGGCCCACGATTTTTTAAAGGCCGGTGCCGTGCTCTTCCTCATCTCCCTGGTCCTTACGGCTGTCTTTCTCGGCGGTTTCTGGTGGCACGTGCTGGGAGTCTGGTGAAAGTTCCTCCTGATTGAGCTGGCAGATCCGGAGTAAGTTGCCTGAAGATTTTCTATTTAAAAATAACAAAGTGAATTATTGCACAATCGGCAGTGCTGTGCTATACTTGATTCAAAGGGATGGCACAGACAAGAGAATGTGAATGAGTGCACAACCTGAAATTCACTGCATATTATGTAGTGAATAGATGTGGTGAAAAATCAGCAAATACAAGGGTTTTGGGGGCCGACAAATAAAACGGGGGTAAGGGATGAATCATCATGTGAATACTGTAACATGCCTGGGCGAGAGGGCTTCAGTGTGGTGACAAAAGGCCTCTTGCCGGCAGGTTAAACGGCGAGCTTGAGGCCAGGGGATTGCGGGTTTATTTGCATTCCGGCCGGATTTGACCTGGAGGTGATTTGCCCGTGTTTTTCCGAAAAGTTACCAGTCGCAGCGGAGGAAAGGAATACACCTACCTGAAGCTTATAGAAAACTACCGTGAGGGAAACAAGGTTAAACAGAGGGTAATCGCCAACCTGGGCAATCTGGAGAACCTTACCCCGGAAAAGGTGGAAAACTTGATCGACGGCCTGGCCAGGATATGCGGTGTATCCCGGCGGCCGGCCAGTATCGAGGCCAGGAAGGTTTTGCGCTACGGTGAGGTCCTGGCCATACACCGCCTCTGGGAGATGCTGGATGTGAAGGGAGCCGTGGAGGCCGCTTTTTCCGGTGAAAGGTACGACCCCGATATCTCCCTGCTGCTGGAATTGATGGCCATCAACCAGATCGTCAAGCCGCCGAACAAACAGGCCATTAGTGACTGGTACCGCTGCCTGTACTTTCCCGATGTCCAGGGAAAGGAATTTATGGACCACCACTTTTACCGGGCGCTGGACAGTCTGGCCTGCGTGAAAGAAAGGCTGGAGGAGGAACTTTTCCGGAGGTTGTGCTCCTTCACCCGGGTCAGCCGGGAGGTTGCCTTCTGTCTGCTCGCTTCTACCACCATTGAACCTGCGCCCCGCAGCGAGCTTGATCGTTCGCCCTATGCTCGCTATATTTTAGAGGCACCACTGGAGGAGCACCTGGTTCACCTTGGGATTTTCGTCAGCCGCGAAGGTATCCCCTTCGGCCACCATATCCTGCACGAGATACCCGATGAGACGGACTTCCGTGAAATCGTGCACCACCTGGAGGTAGCTCACGACACCCGGCAGTGCATTTTTGCAGGTGACCGGCGTCTGCTGGCCGGTCCGCACCTCGAAGTGCTGATGTCTCACGGATATCATTACCTGGTCCGCCGCAGGGTGCAATCGAAATGGGAACTTGATTTATGTGAGCGGGAACTCCTGGAGAACAGGGCTGAGTTTCAGGAAGTGGACGGAGATCTCTGGTACAGGGAAGTTGTGGAAGGAGGGGTGCGGTACCTGGTGTGCTACAGCCCGGCAGCGGCCAGGGAAAAGGCTGCCGCCCTTGCGGAACGCCTGGATGAGGTGGAGGAGGAACTGCGGAAACTTCAAAAAGCGGTCGCTTCGGAATACCGTACGGGTAAGAGGAACCTGCCGAAGGGTGCAGCCGTCCTGAAGGATAAGTACTGCCGCCGCTATTTTGACTGGCATTACAGCGAGGCCACCGGGGAGCTTACCTGGCGCCGCAGGGAAGACGTGATCACCCGGGAAGAGAAAACGGCGGGGGCTTTCCTCCTGGAAACCAACGCCACTCTGCTCGACGGCAGGGAATTGTTGCTGGCTTACACACGCCTCAGTCAGCTCGGGGAATCTTTTAAGGAAATCAGGAGCTTTGAAGCCAGACCAAAAGAGTTCTACCGTGAACAGAACCTTTCCGCCAGCATTTTCGTGTGCGTACTGGCTGCCATGCTGGAGAAGACCCTGGAAGCATTGCTGAGGCGTGCGGGGATGAACCTGACGTCCCGTCAGGCCCTGGAGTTGCTGGAGGAAGTAAAAGTAGCCATCAACCGGGTGGACGATGTGGAGTTTAAATCGGTGACGAGTATAGAAAAAACGCAGGGTGAAATTCTGCGGGCCATCGGGGTGCCCGACCCCGGAGCAG
>NZ_JBNATZ010000011.1:0-14061 GCF_049701015.1 Desulfofundulus sp. | reverse complement strand
CGAAATAGTACGGGAGCTGGGACGTACGGGCAGTGGGTCGCGAAATAAAGTGGTATTTGTGAATCAATTCCACCGGAGGGCCGGGGTCACTACCAGAAACGGGTAGTGACAAAAAATTACCCGATCAAGTGAATCATTTCACAATCTTCGAGTGCGGAAAATTCCAGGAACCCCGGGTTTAGATGGTTGGATGTTGTCACTACGGTTTGTAGTAGCAAAAAAGGGGAGGAGGTGGGATGGCCGGCGCGGTGCCAGGAGCAATGGGACCAGCCCGGCTGGAAGAATCGAACTGGCGAGGCTTCATGTAGTGATCCAAACCTGGTATTGGGGGAACTAATTCAAGGAGTTTTCCATCGGAGTATTCGTCCTTGTATTAATCACGAAACCGAGTTAACGACGACTATTTTCTGGGGAGGAGGCATCATCCATGGGAATTCTTAGAAAAGTTGCCGGGGGAGGCCTTGCGGCCGGTGAATTTCTAACAGACCTGTCCCGGAAGCAGGCCCGGTGGGAACTCGAAATGAGCCGGCAAATTCTGTACCGGCGCTGGAAACTTCTTCTGGTGGCCCTGTTCCCGGTCCTTCTGGGTCTGGGTATGGAGATGGCCATGGCGGCCGGTCTGCCCGACTTCATCGGCGGGCAGAAGGCTTACATGCCCAGCTTTGCCACCACGCAGATGTTCATCGGTTCGATCTTTGTGGGCATCATGGCCGGGTTAATCACAGGGGTCATTGGAGCGGGTGGCGGCTACGTCCTGACTCCGGCGCTTATGAGCATCGGTGTCAAAGGGATCATGGCCGTGGGTACCGACCAGTTCCACCTCTTTGCCAAGGCAATCATGGGTACGGTCATCCACCGCAAGATGGGGAACGTCAACTTCTGGATCGCTGTATGGTTCGTCCTGGGTTCGGTAACGGGTGCTTCCGTCGGTGGCGTGCTCAACCGGGCCATTTACCAGAAAAGCCCCGCTTTAAGCGATGCCTTCATCAGTGCAGTCTATGTGCTCATGCTCGGTATTCTGGGGATCTATGCTTTCGCCGACTGGGTCAGGATGAGCAGGAGCACGGGGACGCAGAAGTCCAGCACCGAAGCCACCACCAGGTTCGCCAAATGGCTGCAGTCCCTGCCTTTGAAACCCCGCGTGAAGTTCGACGAGCACATCGTCGCCGGGGGTAGAAGCATTGCGGTATACCCCGTTATCATCTGCGGTTTCATCGTCGGTTTTGTGGCGGCCATCATGGGCGTGGGGGGCGGCTTCCTCACCTTCCCGATGTTTGTATATGGCCTGGGTGTGTCAACCTTCACCACCGTGGGTACCGATATCCTGCAGATCATCTTCACCACCGGCTACTCCTCCATCGCCCAGTATGCCATTTACGGCTACGTGTTCTACAGCGTGGCCATGGGGATGCTCCTGGGCTCTCTGGTGGGCGTGCAGATAGGTGCCCTGGTCACTAAAATGGTGAAAGGTGTCACTATCAGGGCCTTCTACGCCCTCACCATCCTGGCCGGTTTTGTGAACCGCATCTGCGCCCTGCCCGGCAAGCTCAATGAAGTTGGCTGGATCAGCCTGAACAAGTCTACGGCAGCCATGATCAACAGCGTGGGTACGGTCATCTTCTTCACCCTGGTAGGCATCTTCTCGCTGTGGATCCTGGCCGTGTTCCTCAAGGGTGCCGGCAGGATCCGGGAGGCCGAGAGGCAGACTCTCACGGCTGGCAGTGCCGGTGCCGGTCATTGAACCGGCCTGTAAAAAAGGGGGGATCCGGTATGATTATACGGAAAAGGGAATTCTTCATCGGATTGGTGCTGCTCATTTCCTTCCTGGTGGTCCTGGCGGTATTGATGAGCCCGGTGATCAACGGCAAAACGGTTATTGGTTATGCCGACGACCTGTTTAACCAGTTGACCAAGGGCTCCAGCCACTACATCTCCGGTGTGATGAAAAAAGCCGCCAAATTTGATGGGGAGAGTTTTCAGGTAACCGTCAAAGCCAAGAATAAAGAAGAAGCGCAAAAAATGGCCCGGGTCTTTACAACTGCGGGCGCCACAGTGAACGTAAAGGGACAGAAGCTGACAGTAAGCGGCGACCTGGGCAGCGTGGCCCGGGCGGCGCTCACCGATGCGGACGCGGCTTTTAACAACAAAGGCGCTGAGATCAAGAGTCTCTACGGGCTGGAATCCCGGGAAGTTGTTTACTACTGGTGGAACCTTTTCAGCTCCCTCCAGAAACAGTATAAACTGGAGGCGCGTACCAGTGAGATGTCCTTCTCGGAAGCGATGATGACCAAGGCCCTGGAGCCCGCCTACAACTTCGAGGGGATCCGGGCGGCCAGAGTGGCCGACAAGGCAGGCGCTCTTACCTTCATGCTCGCCTTTTACATCATCTACACCATCTGGTACGGTTTTGCCATGATGTTCATCTTCGAGGGGCTGGGCATTTCGGCCTCCGCACACGGGGAAAAGGCAGAAGCCTGATCTCCGGTTCGGAAACCCCGCCGGTTGGCTGGTCTCCGGCGGGGGCATGAAGAAGAGTTTGGGCAGGCGGTACTTTTAACAGGTGCCGCCTGTTTTTTATTTATTTTTGCACTGTTCCGGGGGAATGAGGAGCCAGAGCGGGCAGGAGATTGTCTTTGTGCTTGTGAGTTTTATCTTTTTGTCACCGGGCTCTTGATTTCTGAAAATTTGGGGCTATAATAAAATCAACAGGGCGGGTAAATGGAGATTGTTCAGTTTCGCACAAATTGTCACTACAGTTCCAGCAGCCCTTGTCACTACACTCACAGGTGGAAAAAGTCCCGCTTTGACCCGAGGGGGTGGGAGCATGAATAAAGGTCAATCACCCCGCTGGCTGGAGGGCCTGAGCCTGGCGGTAGATATCCTGGGAGTGGGCGCTATTATCAATCTGACGGCTCTGCTGGTGGTCAAAGTATTTATGAATGACTTTTATAATAATATTGTATCTTTCCTCTTTCACTAAAAAAGTGGGATAAGCCATCCATAGGCGCGGTTTTTTGTGCCGCGCGGCAAAAAAAGGCATCCGTAAGGAGCCTTTTTGTTTTTTAAGGGGACCATTCAGCTTTTTTGCGTCCTCCGTCCTTAAGCGCCCAAATTTTCAGCCTGGAAAAGTAAATACCCTCTTTTTGCTTGACGAAAAACAGGATATAATATTTAAAATTTCGTTAAGATGCCCTTGCCCGGCTCTTAAGGTGAAAGGATGATTGGTATTGCGCAAAGAGGTGCTTGTAACCATCCGTGGGACGCAGACCAATGACCTGGGGGAGCGGGAAACAATCGAACTGGTAACGAAGGCCAACTATTATCAGAAAAACAGTTCTTATTACATCGTTTACAATGAGTCTGAAGTTTCCGGCCTGGCCGGGACCACTACCTCGCTGAAGGCTGAACCGAGCCGGGTTACGTTGAACCGCATGGGTACGGCCGAAGTCAAGCAGGTTTTTGAAGAGGGAATCCACCATGAAACCAGTTACATGACGCCTTACGGGTCCATGTGGATCAGGGTGTTACCCTGGAAAGTGGAGGTGGACTTGACAGAGTTCGGCGGAAGTATTAATCTGGAATACGAGCTGGAATTATGCCGGCAAAGAATTGGTTACAATGAATTATCCATAACCGTGCAGGAGGTTTAGCTTTTAAGAGATGAAGGGTTTAGTCCAGGAAGTACGGGAACACCTGGCCGGTGCTCTGGAGAGGGCACTGGCTTCTGCTGTAAGCAGGGGTTTGTTGCCCGAGGTTGCTCTTCCGGCATTTGCGGTGGAGGTTCCCCGGGAAAAGGAGCACGGTGACTTTGCCAGCAATATTGCCATGCTGCTGGCCAGGCCCGCCCGGCTCGCACCCCGCAAGATTGCCGGGGTCCTGGTATCGCATCTGGATCTGACCGGGGTACCGGTGGAAAAGGTGGAGGTAGCCGGACCCGGTTTTATTAATTTTTACCTGCCCCCCAGCTGGGTGATACCGGAACTGCCCCGCATCATTGCCGCGGATCGGGACTATGGGCGGGTTGATCTCGGCCGCGGTTCCCGGGTACAGGTGGAATTTGTCAGCGCCAACCCCACCGGTCTCTTGCACATGGGTAACGCCCGGGGAGCGGCCCTCGGAGACAGCATCGCTGCCATTTTGGATTTTGCCGGATACCGGGTAACCCGGGAATACTACATCAATGATGCCGGCAACCAGATCGAAAACTTCGGGCGTTCCCTGGAGGCCCGCTATTTCCAGCTCCTGGGACGCCCGGCTGAAGTGCCTGAGGAAGGCTACCATGGGGAAGACATTATCGACACGGTAAGGGGTTTCGTGGAGCGTTTCGGCGATGAATACCTGAACGCCCCGGGAGAGGAAAGGCGCCGCGTGCTGGTGGAGTACGCTCTGAAAGAGAAAATGTCCGCTATCAAGAAGGCCCTGGAGGATTTCGGCGTTCATTATGACGTCTGGTTTTCCGAGAGGAGCCTGCATGAATCGGGAGCGGTGCAGGAAGTCATTGATATCCTGCGTCGCCGGGGCTACCTTTACGAATATGAGGGTGCGCTCTGGTTCAAGGCCACGGAGTTCGGGGTGGAAAAAGATGAGGTGCTGGTGCGCAGCAACGGCGTGCCCACCTACTTTGCCGCGGATATTGCCTACCACCTGAACAAATTTCGCAGGGGGTTCGAACGCATCATCAATATCTGGGGGGCGGACCACCACGGCCACGTGGCGCGCATGAAGGGGGCGGTGGCCGCCCTGGGCTACAACCCCGAAGCCCTGGAAATTGTGATCATGCAGCTGGTACGCCTGTACCGTGGCGGCGAGCTCGTGCGCATGAGCAAGCGTTCCGGCCAGTTTGTCACTCTGGAAGAACTGGTGGAGGAGGTCGGCAAAGATGCGGCCCGCTACTTCTTCGTGATGCGTAGTGCCGACAGCCACCTGGATTTTGACCTTGATCTGGCACGGGCTCAGACCAACGAGAACCCGGTTTATTACATCCAGTACGCTCACGCGCGCGTCTGCAGCATTTTACGCCAGCTGGACCGGGAAACCCCCGTGCCGGAGCATGTCGACCTGGGACTTTTAAAAGAAGAGGCGGAACTGGCCCTGGCCCGCAAGCTGGCCGATTTTCCCGAGGAGGTGGCCCAGGGGGCGAGGGACCTGGCCCCCCACCGTATGGCCCGTTACCTGCACGAAGTGGCGGGACTCTTGCACAGCTTTTACAACAGCCACCGGGTTATTACCGGTGACGAGGCTCTGACTTCCGCGCGGCTGGTGCTGGTGGACGCCACCCGTATAGTCCTGCGGAACGGCCTGCGGCTGCTGGGTCTCTCCGCTCCGGAACGGATGTGATTGTAGATACCCGTGACGCATTCTGCGCAGCCTATAAGGGATGAAAATAGCTGCCGTTTTGCACGAAGCGAGCGACATTGAGCCGGGCAGATGCCAAACTTAGCGAGACCGGGTTCACTGAATATTTACGTTTCGGGAGTGTTTGCTTTGTTGAAGGAGCCAGTTTTTGCGTTGATCACGGGTTTTGTGGCCGGTGCCGCTTTTGCCTGGTTGAGATTACCCGTGCCCGCACCTCCTACCCTGGCCGGGGTTATGGGGGTGCTGGGCCTTTTTCTGGGCTACCTTGTGGTGACCCGTTTCATGTACCGCTAATATGTTGACATGTCCTCTTGCCACGGCTAGAATAGGATAGGTGTAAGCTTACTTGCAAAAAAACGGCAAATTTAAACAACATCCAGCAGAACCTTGTGTTAAGGGGTGCTGTGCGGTCCTGCGCAGAGCGGGGAGTGAGGTCCTGAGAGTACGGCATCCCCTCATCATGGGTTGACTGGATCTTAACCCGGCTTTGGCTGGTTTTTGTGGTCACGGGTTCTGCCGTACCACAGGGATGCCCCGGTTTTTGCTGATAATCCGGGATATCGTCATCATAGAAACTACAGCAATAATGTCTACAGGAGGCTATCATGGCCAAATTTATTTTTGTCACCGGTGGAGTAGTGTCATCGTTGGGTAAAGGTATTACGGCCGCCTCCCTGGGCCGCCTTTTGAAAAGCCGTGGTCTCAAGGTGGCCATCCAAAAGCTGGACCCTTACATCAATATTGATCCGGGTACCATGAGCCCCTACCAGCATGGGGAGGTCTTTGTTACTGAGGACGGGGCGGAAACCGACCTGGACCTGGGGCACTATGAACGCTTCATCGACAGCAACTTGAGCCGCAGCAGCAATGTGACCACAGGGGGTATTTACTGGTCGGTAATCACCAAAGAGCGCCGGGGCGACTACCTTGGTGCCACGGTTCAGGTAATTCCCCACATCACCAACGAGATCAAGGACAGGATCCTGCGGGTTGCCGCCGAATCAAACCCGGACGTGGTCATTACCGAGATTGGCGGTACTGTGGGCGACATCGAGTCCCTCCCCTTTCTGGAAGCCATCCGCCAGCTGCGCACCGACCTGGGACGGGAGAACGTCATGTACATCCACGTCACCCTGGTGCCCTATCTCAAAGTAGCCAATGAATTAAAAACAAAACCCACCCAGCACAGCGTAAAAGAACTCCGCAGCATCGGCATTCAACCCGACGTTATTGTCTGCCGTACGGAACGCCCCCTTTCCCGGGAAATGGAGGAAAAAATAGCCCTCTTTTGTGACATCGACCCCCGGGCGGTAATCCAGGCGGTGGATGCTCCCTCCATCTATGAGGTCCCCCTGATGCTGGAGAGGGAGGGTCTGGGGGAGATAACGGTACAGCGTCTGGGTCTGGATTGCCATCCTCCCGAGCTGACCGAGTGGGAAGATATGGTCAACCGTATGAAAAACCTGCGGGAGAAAGTTACCATCGGCCTGGTAGGCAAGTACGTCTCATTACCCGATGCTTATTTCAGCGTGGCTGAAGCCCTGCGTCATGCCGGGCTCTACCACGGCGCTGCAGTGGACATCCGCTGGATCAATTCCGAAGAACTGGAGTCCAGGCCGGCTGCCGATTATCTCCGTGATGTCGACGGGGTGCTGGTTCCCGGGGGCTTCGGCGACCGGGGCATCGAAGGGAAAATCAATGCCATCAGGTATGCCCGGGAGAAGAGAGTTCCTTTTCTGGGCATCTGCCTCGGGATGCAGCTGGCGGTGGTGGAATATGCCCGCCACGTTTTGAACTGGCCCGGAGCGAACAGTGCCGAATTTGATCCCGGCACCCCGTATCCGGTTATCGACCTGCTGCCGGAACAAAAAGAGCTCGACCGCCTGGGCGGCACCATGCGTTTGGGGCGTTATCCCTGCCGCCTGGTACCGGGGACCCTGGCCTACAGGGCCTACGGGGAAGAGATCATCTATGAGAGACACCGCCACCGCTACGAACTGAACAACACCTACCGGGATGAACTTTCCCGGGGAGGCCTGGTCTTCAGCGGTACGCGACCGGACGGTTACCTGGTGGAAATCGTCGAGCTGCCGGAGCACCCCTGGTTTCTGGGTACGCAGTTCCACCCCGAATTTAAATCCAGACCCAACCGGCCTCACCCTCTTTTCCGCGACTTTATCGGTGCCTCCCTGGCTTTCCGGGGAAGCCGCGCTTGAATCCTGCATGGGAACGAGCGGCCTGGTAAAGAATAGCCCGTGGGAGGTTTTCTGGTGTGAAGAGAAGGTTCGTGGCTGCTGTGGTATGTGTGGTGGTTTTGCTCTCCCTTGTCGCCGGGCTGGTGAGTGTGCTTTCACGACCCGCCGCTGGCATAAGAGTTTACCGCGGTGCCGGCGCTGTAGCTGTAATCCCCATTACCGGCACCATTGTCAGCGGCCGGGTGAGTCCGGGTCTCTTCAGTAGTGCCGGCACGGGTTCGGAAGAGGTGATGGACCGGCTCCGCCGGGCGGCGCAGGACCCGGGGGTGAAGGCAGTGGTGCTGCGGTTGAACAGCCCGGGAGGGACCGCTGCAGGCGCCCAGGAGATTGCCGCGGAAGTGGACAACCTGCGCAAAAGCGGCAAGAAAGTGGTGGCCTCCATGGGTGATGCTGCGGCTTCCGGAGCTTACTGGATTGCCAGCCGGGCGGATAAAATTGTGGCCAACCCCGGCACCCTTACCGGTAGCATCGGCGTAATCATGCAAACCCAGGACCTGCAGGGCCTGTACAGCAAGCTGGGCATCAGTACGCGCACCTTTAAAAGCGGCCCCCACAAAGATATGGGGTCGCCAAGCAGGCCTGTAACTCCTGAGGAACAGGACATCTTCCAGGGCATGGTTAACGACATTTACGACCAGTTCCTGCGTGCAGTAGCTGAAGGGAGGAAGATGGAGCTGGACCGGGTGAAAAAACTGGCCGACGGCCGGGTTTATACCGGGCGGCAGGCTCAAAAGCTGGGGCTGGTCGACGAGTTGGGCAACCTGCGGGATGCCATTCGCCTGGCCGGTCGTCTGGCGGGGCTGGGTCCCGACCCCGTCACCACCGACCTGGGCCCCCGCAGTTTCTGGTCTGAGATTCTGTCCGGGGTGATTTCTGACCAAGGTCCCGGCAGCGCTTTTCCGGATACGAAAACTGCCATCTGGCTGCTCTGCCCCCCGTGCCTCCCTCCCGGCCCGGAGGAGGATACGCTGCGGTTCCCCGGCTCATGAGAGGGATAATTAAAAACGGAGGTGGTTCAGGTGGAAGAGCGCATCCAGAATTCGGGTGAGGAGAGGGGCCCTGCTGAGGACTTTTACGCTACCCCGGTGGGAAATGCGGCCAGTGAAAAGATACCGCCGCCGGATACCCCGACGAGCTTCCTGGATATCATTTATGGGGTTTTTTTCGACCCTGCGGTCACCTTCAGAAGGCTGGCTCCTCATCCGCCCCTTGGTGCGGCGTTTGTGATCTTCACCCTGGTCAACCTGGCCGGTGCTCTGATGGGAGCTCTGGTGGGGTATCACATGGCCCTGCTGCCTGGTGGCCGCCCCTCAGCTGGTATTAACTGGCTCGCGCCGGCCGCTCCCCTTGTGGCGGTGGCAGGACTGGTTTTTCAGTACCTGAAGTGGCTGGTGGTGAGTGCGTTTCTGCACTTCACCGCGGGGTTGATGGGTGGCCGGGGGAGCGCTCCGGGTGTTTTAACCGTGACCGGACTGGCTTCGCTGCCGGCGCTGGTCCTGATACCCGCTGATTTACTGCTCCTGCTGTTCAATACCCGGGGAGTGGCCCTGACCGTAATCACTGTCATTTTAGGGCTGGTAGTGTTTGTGTGGGCTCTGGTGCTGGTGGTCCTGGGGTTGAAGGAGGTTTACCAGTTTTCGGCGGGCCGTGCTTTGATTACGCTGCTGCTGCCACCGTCCGTGATTATCCTGGCCGGCGTTATCTTACTGGTGCTTTTCGCGGCCGGCTTTTCCGCCTTTTTGCCGCTGGGAGGCGCATCATCCTGGTAAAAATTTTTCATGTCTGAAAAGGGATTTTGACCCCCCTGCCGAAACACTTCTTTATCACGTTACAAGACGGATAACCATTCAGGTAAGGGGGTACGGTTTTTTGAGTGGCAGCTATCACCTGCTGGTAGTGGATGACCAGGCCGGGGTACGGAGGATGCTCCTTGAGGCCTTCAGTGGTGAAGGATATGAGGTGGATCTGGCCGTTTCAGGGGCCGAGGCGCTTGAGAAGCTTGCACAGGGCGGCATAGACCTGGTACTTCTGGATATGAAGATGCCCGGCATGAGCGGGCTGGATACCCTGCGGGAAATTCGCAGGATAAATCAGGATGTACCGGTGATTGTCATGACCGCTTACGGGGATCTCGAGCTGCTCGGGGAAGTCAAAAAGCTAGGGGTGCGGCATTATGTGAGCAAGCCTTTTGACCTCCAGGAAGTGCGTTATCTGGTCCGGGCACTGTTGGCAGACAGGCGGCCTGTGAGGAGATACCTGGGCGTAATTGGTTGAACGTATATAAAACGTATATAATATGCCTTGATGGGCCGGGTACCGCCGGGCATCTGTACTAAAAAACTCTTTGGCGGGGGATAATTTGGAGAAAAGAAAGGGGGAGGTAAAATGCCCCTTGTTCCGGTAAGCGTGCTGCTTAAGGCAGCCGAAGCGGAAGGCTACGCCGTGGGTGCTTTTAACTGCAACAACCTGGAGGTGGTGCAGGCCATCGTGGCTGCAGCCGAGGCGGAAAAAGCGCCGGTAATTATGCAGGCCAGTCAGGGGGCCATCAAGTATGCCGGCGTGGACTATATTGCGGCCATGGCACGGGTAGCGGCCCGCAGGACCAGGATACCGGTGGCCCTCCACCTGGACCACGGTACCAGTTTTGACCAGGTGATGCGCTGCCTGGTGGCCGGTTTTTCCTCGGTGATGATCGATGGTTCCAACCTGCCCCTGGAGCAAAATATTGCTCTCACCCGCCAGGTGGTGGCGGCAGCCAGGCCGGTGGGGGTTTCCGTTGAGGCCGAGCTGGGCAGGATTGGAGGCGTGGAGGACGACATCGCTGTTGCCGAGCGGGAAGCCTTTTTTACCGACCCTGAAGAGGCCCGTTACTTTGTAGAACAAACCGGTGTCGATTCCCTGGCAGTAGCCGTCGGCACGGCTCACGGCCGTTACAAGGGAGAGCCCAGGCTGGATTTTGACCGGCTGACCAGGATTAAAGAGCTGGTGCATCCGGGAGGCCGTCCGCCGGGGAGTGCGCAAGGTGAACATCGATACCAATATCCGGGAAGCCTTTGTGGGGGCCGTCCGGCGGGTGCTCGATGAAAACCCCGGGGAGATCGATCCCCGTAAAGTCCTGGGTCCCGCCCGTGAAGCGGCCGTTGAATTGATCCGGGAGAAAATGCGGGTCTTCGGTTGTTCCGGAAAAGCTGGGGTATAAAATGTTCTGGTGTCTTTGGGGAGATAAACTTTGACAGCATGCAAGGAGGACTTTCCATGCAACTTTTTCTCGATACAGCCAACGTCGAAGAGATCAAGAAGGCCTATGCCCTTGGGGTGATCAGCGGCGTGACCACCAACCCTTCTTTAATTGCCCGGGAGGGCAGGGATTTTGCTGAAGTGGTGCGGGAAATCACGGCTATTGTAGACGGGCCGATCAGTGCCGAAGCGGTGAGCACCGAAGCGGAAGGAATGATCAGGGAGGCGGAGGAACTCGCTGCCATTCACCCCAACATCGTGGTTAAAATCCCCATGACCGGTGAAGGACTTAAAGCGGTGAAGTTCCTTTCTTCCAGGGGGATTAAAACCAATGTGACACTGGTCTTTTCTGCCAATCAGGCTCTTCTGGCCGCTCTGGCCGGGGCTACCTATGTGAGTCCCTTTGTGGGCCGGCTGGATGATATCGGGTACGATGGGCTGGAACTGATCCACGACATCATGACCATTTACAGCAATTATGATTTCCAGACCAGGGTTATTGCGGCCAGCATTCGCCACCCGGTGCATGTGACCATGGCAGCCCGGGCCGGTGCGGACATTGCCACTGTACCTTATAAAGTGCTCATGCAGATGCTTAAGCACCCCCTTACTGACACAGGTATTGAAAAATTCCTGGCCGACTGGGCTACGGTCCCCGGGAAGGGAAAGATGCCGGTCTAAACCATGCTGGTAACACGCGTCAAGGAAAAGCTTATTGGCTGGAAAAATTACCTCGTAGAAAAATATAACCGTGTGCTGGACCTTCCAGACGCCCCGTACAGGATTGCCCACGGGGTCGCACTGGGTACGGCCCTGGATTTTCTCCCAATTCCCCTGCTCAGCATCCCCGTGGCTTACCTGCTGGCCCGGGCTCTAAGAGTGAACGCCCTTGCGGCCGCCCTTTCAGCCATCTTTTTCAAGTGGGCCGTACCCGTGTTTTACATCCTTAATTATCTGGTGGGCAGCGCTGTCACCGGGGGCACTCCGGCACCCTGTGCCGGGAGGTCCCTGTCTACCCTCAAACAGGTATCCCTCCCCTTTTTGGTTGGTGCAACCGTGGACGCTGCCTTCGCCTGGGTTCTTATTTATTTCCCCCTGCGCCACCTGCTGGAGATACGGCGTACCCGGAAACGCCCCCGATAGTTCTGCCATCCTCTTTGTGCGTATCCCCAGGCTAGGCGGGGAGAGACAGGCGGACATGCTCTCCTTCAACTCTCCTGCTAAATCTTTTTCAGATCTCCCTTGTTAGTTATTCTTAATTATATCTGGTACAACTATAGTACAGTACAACTGGTCAACCGGGGGGATGCCCCCCTTTGATTACGGGTAAGGGTTTTTCCTGAATCAGTACTTGGAAAGGAAAGGATGTAATGTGAATTATTCGGAATTAGAAGGCAAGACCATGCAGGAATTATACAAAATAGCCCGGGAGCTGGAGCTTACCGGATATTCCCGCCTGCGCAAGCGGGAACTGATCTTTGAAATTATCAAAGCCCAGACTGAAAAAAATGGACTTATCTATGCCCAGGGAGTGCTGGAGATACTCCCGGACGGTTTCGGTTTCCTGCGCCCTTTCCAGTACCTGCCCAGTAACGACGATATTTACGTGTCTTCCTCACAGATCCGTCGGTTCGACCTGCGCACGGGCGACCTTGTAGCCGGCCAGGTACGCGGGCCTAAGGAAAACGAGCGCTACTATGCCCTTTTGCGCGTGGAACAGGTTAACGGGGTCGATCCGGAGAAAGCTGCCGAAAGATTGCATTTCGACGGCCTGACCCCACTCTACCCCCAGGAGCGGCTCCGCCTGGAGACCGAGCCCGACCGGATTGCTGCCAGGATTATCGACCTGGTTGCCCCCGTCGGGAAAGGGCAGCGGGGTTTGATCGTCGCACCACCCAAGGCGGGGAAAACCATGCTCTTAAAAGAAATTGCCAACAGCATTACCCGGAATCACCCGGAAATTTACCTCATCGTGCTGCTCATTGATGAAAGGCCGGAAGAGGTTACCGATATTGAACGTTCTGTGGACGGGGAAGTGGTCAGTTCCACTTTTGACGAGCCGCCGGAGAATCATGTCAAAGTGGCCGACATGGTGCTGGAGCGGGCCAAGCGTCTGGTGGAACACAAGCAGGATGTGGTCATCCTGCTTGACAGCATCACCAGGCTGGCCCGGGCACACAACCTTGTGATCCCTCCGAGCGGGCGCACCCTGTCCGGCGGTGTAGACCCTGCTGCCTTGCACAAGCCCAAACGTTTCTTTGGTGCCGCGAGGAACCTGGAGGAAGGTGGTAGCCTGACCATCCTGGCCACCGCCCTCATCGAAACGGGTAGCAGGATGGATGACGTAATTTTTGAGGAGTTCAAGGGTACGGGCAATATGGAGTTGATCCTGGACCGCCGCCTGGCGGAACGTCGCCTGTTCCCGGCCATTGACGTGCAGCGTTCGGGTACCCGCAAGGAAGAACTCCTGTTGACACGGGATGAACTGGAGTGGATCTGGTTTTTCCGCAAAGCTACCGTGGGCATGGCCTCCTGGGAGGCCATGGAGATGCTCGTGGAGCGTATGAAAAAGACAAAAACCAATGAAGAGCTCCTGCGCTCCTTCCGTGCAGCCCGTAAAAGCGGTCCGGTGGTTCCTCCAGACAGGCCCCCCGATGTGCGGAGGGATATTACCGCCGAAGGTCAGTAAAAGTTTCCACAGCGTACTTTCCCACGGGGTGGGGGGATCTGAGTAAGGCCGGGATCACGACTGGCTTTTGGCTCTTCCCCGGGAACCGGTGCGGTCTTTGTTAAGGGCCGCGCCTTTGTTTCCAGGGCAGTCATCTTAACACTTTGTTTACAAAACGGAGATGCTTTGTTTAAAAAGTTATAGTAAGTTTAGACCTGTCCAATTTTTCTTAGCTCCTGAATGCAAGCTTTTTGCTTTGCTCCCGCATCAGGGAAGTTGTATAATAAAAGCCGGGCGTCAAATCAAATTGGTGAGTAAAGCGAGAGGTAACCATGAAATTCCTGGAGGTTATCAGAACGTTGCTCATTTTTACTCCGGGGCTGTTTTCGCTTTTTTTTAGCCACCCCGGTGCCGCAGGTTTTCATCCGGGTTATGAAAACCGGGTGGCCGTGCTCATGTACCACCACATCAGCAATACCCCCCGCGGTTCTGCGGTCATCACGCCGCAGTTGTTCCGGGCGCACCTGGATATCCTGCAAAAGGAAG
>NZ_JBNATZ010000010.1:0-25562 GCF_049701015.1 Desulfofundulus sp. | reverse complement strand
ATGTGCTCCGGGCCTTTGCCAGCCCGGATGTTCCCCATGTGGACGGGGATGTTGACCCTCTGCGTGATCTCGAGACGGTTAATCTGGAGCTGCTCCTGGCTGACATGGAACTGCTGGAAAAACGCATTGAACGCATTAAATCGGGTAAAAAGATCAATAAAGAGGGCGCTCTGGAACTGGAAGTACTGGAAAAGTGCCTGGCTGCCCTGGAAAATGAGTTGCCTTTGCACAGGGTCGAGCTCAGCGGGGAAGAAAGGGCTCTGCTGCGCAATTATAATTTTTTAACTGAAAAACCCGTGATTTTAGTGGTCAATACCGATGAGGAGCAGTTTAAATCACGGCGGTATCCGGGGCGGGAGGCCCTGGAGGAAGCGGCTTCGGCCAGGGGCTTGAAAATGATTGAAATTTGCGGCCAGATGGAGATGGAAATCAGCCAGCTGTCACCGGAAGACCGGGCACTATTCCTGGCCGACCTGGGAGTTGAGGAGCTCGGTTCCGACCGGTTGGTGCGCAGTGCTTATGATGAACTGGGCTTGATTTCCTTTTTTACCGTTGGTGAGGACGAGGTCAAGGCCTGGACCATCCGCAGGGGTACTGAGGCCAAAAAAGCGGCCGGCAAAATCCATTCCGATATCGAGCGGGGGTTTATCCGGGCGGAAGTGGTGGCCTTTGACGACCTGTACCGTCTGGGTTCTATGGCCAGGGTCAAAGAAAAAGGCCTGGCCCGCCTGGAAGGTAAGGACTACATTGTCCAGGACGGAGATATCATAAACTTCAGGTTTAATGTTTAAGGCAAAAACGCACAATAGGGAAAATGGCAATTGGGGGCTTCTTCATATTATGGGCTACTGCGATCTTTTTCCGGACGAACTGGCGGCCCGGGTGGAAAAGGCGGTGGCACTCCTGGCTGACTGTACTGTTTGCGCCCGGTACTGTCGTGTGAACCGCCTCGAGGGGGAAAAAGGGTTCTGCCGGGCAGGGCGGCTGGCTGCGGTGAGCAGCTGGGGGCCCCATTTTGGCGAGGAGGAAGTCCTGGTGGGCCGTTACGGTTCCGGGACCATTTTTTTCGCCCACTGTAACCTGGCCTGCCGCTTTTGTCAGAACTGCGATATCAGCCAGTACGGGGAAGGCAATGAATTGACTGCCCGGGAACTGGCTGACGCCATGCTGGAATTGCAGGATATGGGGTGCCATAACATCAACCTGGTTTCACCCAGCCACTATGTGCCTCAGATCCTGGAGGCTCTGTACATGGCCGCAGGCGATGGATTAACCCTGCCGCTGGTTTACAATACCGGTGGATATGATGCCCTGCCCACTTTGAAACTCCTGGACGGAGTGGTGGATATTTACATGCCCGACATCAAGTTTGGAGACGACCGGGTTGGTGAGCGTTATACCGGCGCGCCGGCTTATTTTACGGTGGCCAAACAGGCGGTTAAAGAGATGCACCGCCAGGTGGGGGACCTGGTGGTGGATGAGAGGGGTGTGGCCGTCAGGGGACTGCTTGTGCGCCACCTGGTCATGCCCGGCGACCTGGCCCGTACCGGTGCGGTGATGAAATTCCTGGCTGAAGAAATATCTCCCCATACTTTTGTAAATATTATGGACCAGTATTACCCGGCTCATGAAGCCCGGCGTTACCCGGAACTTTCCCGCCGGATTACCCGGGAGGAATTCCGCCAGGCGGTGGAAATTGCCCGGGAATGCGGTTTGCAGCGGATTTACGCGTAGTGAAAAGTCATTTTTCAATGCCTGTACGGCGGTCTTGCCCGAACCATCAGGGTTCCCGGAATGACCGCCGTTTTTTTTACCTGCTTTTTCGGGTAGTGGTATAAAATACTTCTCCTGTGAAATACTAGGCCGCAAAGGAGGTGAGAACAGTGCAACAATGGCGGATGACCGAAATGGAGAAACTTCACATTATGGAACAGTTGAGGGCTGAGGAACTGTGCACCAGGAAAGCCCGCTTGTACCTCAATCAAACCAGGGATCCGGCTATCCAGGGCCTGCTTCAGCAGTGCATCGACAAAGGACAGCGGCATATCAGCGCCCTGAACAACCTGCTTCAGGATGCCGGGTTGCCGCGTATGGCGCAACACTAATTTAATAACATACAACACGGGAGGTGTTTAAAGTGCAATTTACCGACCGGGATATCCTGGCCGATATGCTGATCGGAGCCAAGATGATCTCCACGGGTTACCATACGGCCGTGCTGGAAGCAGCCAATGACCGGGTACGGAACACCCTTATCCAGATCAATAATGAGGAAATGAGTACCCAGAAACAGATCTTTGACCTGATGCACTCCCGGGGCTGGTACCCTCTCGACCCTGTTTTCACGGGTACGCCTATGGGACCTGAAGCCACCAATATCCGTGGGCCCGAGGGGACCATGGGGAGAATGGGTCCCGGAATGACCCCGGGGATGGCTCCGGGAATGGGTCCCGCGCAAATGTAACCGCTCGGGGTTCCGTAAGCGAATACGGCAGGAGTCTGCCTGGCAGACTCTACAGGTAAATGCAGGGAAGACAAAGGCCGGGGAGAAAAAGCCCGGTCTTTTTTCGTGGTGTAAACAATCAAAAACACCGGCTTTTAAGGCTGGTTTATAAAGCGGGTTCAAGGGCTTCAGCTGTAAACCTTGGGAACAATGTTCTGCAGCCGGGTCGGCACCTTTCGGGTGGTCAATTGCTGTTAGCCCTGCTTTTCCTGCCATTGAGGGGTGAGTTTTTGCTTATTAAGGGACCGGGACGTGTACTGTGCAGTCCTTTTGCATTACCTGGTGGTATGATGGTGGTCGGTACCGGAGTAAAAAGAGTCATATAAACTGCAAGGGCCAGTAGAAAGGCGATTTCAGGAGGAATCTAAGGAGATGAGACTATGGATGTCGTGGATTTGAAGGTCCTTGATGGCGAACTGGTGGGAAAAGCGTCGCGCATAAAAAAAGGCGGGGCACCCAAATATCACAGGAGCAATGCCGAGAAAGGCAAACTTTTTGCCAGGGACAGGTTGAAGCTCCTCCTGGATCCCGGCGCCCCTTTCTGCGAGGACGGCCTGTTTGCAAACAACCTGGCCGAAGACCTCCCCGCCGACGGGGTGATCACCGGTACGGGGAAGATCCACGGGCGAACCGTCTGTGTGATGGCCAATGATTCCACGGTCAAAGCCGGTTCCTGGGGCTGGCGCACGGTGGAAAAGATCCTGCGCATCCAGGAGATCGCTCTGGACATGAAGGTTCCCATGATCTACCTGGTCGACTCCGCGGGCGCGCGCATTACCGACCAGGTGGAGATGTTTCCAGGACGGCGTGGTGCCGGAGCCATCTTTTACAACGAAGTGAAGATGTCCGGCATGGTCCCGCAGATCTGCCTGCTCTTCGGCCCTTCCGCAGCTGGCGGAGCCTATATCCCCGCTTTTTGCGACGTGGTTTTCATGGTGGAGGGTAATGCCAGTATGTACCTGGGGTCCCCCCGCATGGTCGAGATGGTCATCGGGGAGAAGACCACCCTGGAGGACCTGGGGGGTGCCCGCATGCACTGCACGGTCAGCGGCTGCGGTGACCTGCTCTGTAAAACGGAGGAGGAAGCTATAGAAGCCTGCCGCCGTTACCTGACCTATATGCCCCAGAACTATTTGGGCCGGCCGCCCATGGCTCTGGAAGAGCCTCCCCTGGGAGGACGGGATATCGCCGATATCATACCCACCCGGGAAAGTGAGCCCTTCGACATGTATGAGCTGATTGACAGGATAATTGACCGCGGTACCTGGTTTGAAATAAAGAAACTCTTTGCGCCCGAGCTTATAACCGGCCTCTGCCGCCTTGGCGGCCGGGTGGTGGGTCTGCTGGCCAACCAGCCGCGGGAAAAGGGAGGCGTGCTCTTTGTGGACTCGGCCGACAAGGGGGCCCGGTTCGTTACCCTTTGCGACGCCTTCAATATTCCCCTTTTGTTCCTTGCCGACGTCCCGGGGTTCATGGTAGGGGGGTATGTGGAGCGGCAGGGTATCATCCGCCACGGGGCCAAGATGATTTCCGCCGTTTCGGAAGCCACGGTGCCCAAAATTTCCGTCATTGTGCGCAAGGCTTACGGTGCCGGTCTTTACGCCATGTGCGGTCCGGCCTTTGAGCCCGACTGCTGCCTGGCCCTGCCCAGCGCCCAGGTGGCCGTGATGGGGCCCCAGGCGGCGGTCAAGGCCGTTTATGAGAACAAGATCAATGCCCTGCCCCCGGAGGAAAGGCCGGCTTTCATCCAGCAAAAACAGCAGGAATACTTAAAAGACGTGGACATTTACCGGCTGGCCTCGGAATTGGTGGTGGACCATATTGTGCGGCCCGGGGACTTACGGGCGGAACTGATCGCCCGCTTCAGTCTTTACGAATCTAAAAGACAGCATTTTTCCGAGCGCAAGCACCCGGTTTATCCGGTATAAGGGAGGGCGGCGGATGGATTACGAAACCATCAAAGTCGAGCGGGGGAAAATCGGCATCATTTCCTTTAACCGGCCTCATGCTTTGAATGCCCTGAGCACGCAGATGGCCCGGGAACTGGTGATGGCCCTGGAGGAACTTGAACTGGACGACGGGGTGTTTGCGGCGGTGCTTACGGCCGAAGGGGACCGGGCGTTTTGCGTGGGGGCCGACTTGAAAGAGAGAAAGAACATGACCAGGGAAGAAATGAAGAAGCAGAGGGCCCTGTTTGTGAAAGCCTTTGAATCGGTGGTGGCATTTTCCAAGCCCCTGGTGGCGGCCGTTAACGGCTATGCCCTGGGCGGGGGATGTGAATTCGCACTGGGTTGCGATTTTATCATCGCCTCGGAAAAGGCGTCCTTCGGCCTGCCGGAAGTAAGCCTGGCCATTATCCCCGGCGGGGGAGGGACCCAGCTGCTACCCCGGATAATTGGCCGTAACAAGGCCAAGGAACTCATTTTTACCGGCAGGCGCATATCCGCGGCCGAAGCCTGCCGGCTGGGTATGGTCAACCTTGTGGTCCCGGCGGAAAACTTGATGGCCAGGACCATGGAAATTATGAATGAGATAGTGCAGAACGGGCCCATTGCCCTGCAGCAGGCCAAGCGGGCCATAAATTTGGGGCTGGAACTGGACCTCCATACAGCTTTTGCCCTGGAGGCCGAATGCTATAACGTCTGCCTGGCCACGGAAGACCGGGACGAAGGTCTGCGTGCCTTCAATGAAAAGAGAAAGCCGGTGTACAGGAACAGGTAGTCCTTTGAGCGGGGATAAATACGAGGAGGGATGGGTATGGCGGAGCTGAAATATCCTGAAAAGGTGGTTCTGGGTGAGATTACCGTACGAGACGGCTTCCAGCACGAAGAAAAGTTCATCCCCACCATGGCGAAACTGTGGGTGCTGGAGCAATTGATCCTGGCCGGTTTCAAGCGTCTGGAGGTGACCAATTTCGGCAATCCCCGGGGAATGCCCCAGTTTGCCGATGCGGAAGAGCTCTTCAAGCTCATCCGTACCAGCAAAAAGGTGCAGGATAAACTGCCCGGGGTGGAACTGACGGCCGTAACCATCCGGGAAAAGGCGGTGGACCGGGCTATTCGTGCGCGGCAGGAAGGGTACGGCCCGGACCGTATCCTCATGATGGTGTCCACTTCCGAATCCCACCAGATCAAGAACTCCGGCCTGGACCACAGGGCCTACTGGGCGGAAGTTGAGCGCTGCATTAAAAAGGCACACGATGCGGGGATGAAGTTCAACGGTACCGTGAGCACCATCTGGGGATGTCCCATTGAAGGGCCCACGGACATAAAGGCGGCCATCGAGGTTACCAGGCGTTTTTTGGAACTGGGAGCCGACGATATTGAACACGCGGACCATGACGGTTCCGCACCGCCCAACCGGGTATACCAGTATTTTTCCATGGTTCTGGACGCTTTTCCAAACCCGGACCTGCACATCGCCCACTTCCATGTGACCCGGGGCTGGGGACTGGCCAATGTGCTGGCCGCCCTGCTGGCCGGCATCAACCATTTTGAAAGTACGATGGGCGGCATCGGCGGCCAGCCGGCCAACTTTGTCGACGGCGTGCCCGTTGCTGGCACCGGTTCATATTACTACCAGGACCCCAACATTGTGGGGCTGGTCTGCACCGAGGATATGGTGGTGATGATGGACGAGATGGGCATTGATACGGGGGTGGATGTGGACCGGGTGCTGGAGATAGGGCGCATGGTGGAGAAAATTGTGGGCAGGCGGCTGCGCAGCGAGTGTATCCGCACCGGCCGCATCCCTAAAGGTCCCACGGGGCACAGGTAGGGGAAAGGTTGGTCAAGGACTTAAACGGCCTCTGGCGCCGGGCTGGCGCTGGGGCCTCTTTTATTTCGCTTCATTGTTCATCGCGAAAGGGAACTGGCAGCCCTCCGGCGAATGTTTAAGCAAACCCTGGAGGAAGGAGGAGTAAGAGTATGGCTGCAGGCAAAAAGACCAGAAAGATTGCCATTCTTGGCGGTCCGGGTACGGGTAAGACAACGTTGTGTAAACAGCTGGATGTTGACTACAGCATGGCCGGTTATATAAGTGACGTATGCCTGGAATTTGCCCGTTCGTATATTGCCTGGTACGGGGTGCCGGCGAGCATTTTTGAACAATTTTTGCTCTACGAGGGACAGAAACGCCGGGAAGAGGAGCTTTCCTACTGTGACATCATTTTCTGTGATAATGCCACGATTTTGAATTATGTGTACGGCCTGTTGAGCTGTGATTTCAAAAACCCCAAGGAAGTCTATGCCTTGATGAAACTGTACGAGTGGGCCATGCGGGACCTTCCCGAGTATGACATCTTTTACGTGCCACGGGAGTTTGATGTGGAAAAGGATGGTATAAGGTACCAGGACAGCGATTTTGCCGTGGTGGTGGATGCCAAGATAAAGAATTTCCTGGACATCATGAATGTGCCCTATACTATCGTCAGAGGGGACCTGGAGACCAGGGTGAAAACGGTTAAAGAGAAGATCGGTTTTGTGGAAAAGCGCAAGCGCTGTTCGGGTATCCACGAAGTGGCGCTACGAAACGATGATGGGAGCTGTACTGTTTAATGGTTTTCAATGAGAAAGGGCGGCCGTTTTGATGGGAAGACCGCCCTCAGTTGTTCACGTCTGAGCAGGTCCGGCCCTCCGGGGCCGTCCCTTGATGTAATCCATCTTGTTCTGCATCCTGCTTTAATGTCGTGCAGGGAGTTTTATCCCGCGTGGCATTGAGGATGGCCAGCAGGGCGACTCCCACGTCGGCAAAAACAGCCTCCCAGATGGTGGCCAACCCCAGGGTTCCGAGGCCCAGGAAGAACGCTTTCATGCTCAGGGCCAGCATGATGTTCTGTTTGACAATTGTCTTCGTGTGGCGGGCAATTTCCATGGCCGTGGCCAGTTTGCAGGGGGCATCCTCCATGAGCACCACGTCGGCGGCTTCAATGGCCGCATCGGAACCCAGCCCGCCCATGGCCACACCAACGTCGGCCCTGGCAATGACCGGGGCGTCATTGATGCCATCTCCGATAAAGGCCAGTTTTTGCCCGGGTGGCAGGTCGGCCATCAGTTCTTCCACCTGACGGAATTTGTCCTCCGGCAGGAGCCGGGCATAATATTGTTCAATGCCCAGCGTTTCGGCCACCTGACGGGCGGCCCTATCCTCGTCGCCGGTCAGCATGACCACTTTCTTCACCCCGAGGGCCTTCAACCTGTCGATGGCCTGGCGGGCACCGGGTTTGATTTCGTCGCTGATCACGATGTACCCGGCCAGGATGCCGTCAATGCCCACAAATACCGTACTGCCTTCTAAGCAGTCGATGCCGTGAGAAATCCCCTCCCGCTCGAGCAGGTGGTTTCCCCCGACCACAACGTTTTTCCCTCCGACCCGGGCCAGGATCCCGTACCCCGGGATTTCCCGGTAGTCGCTTACAATGTCCGGGGGAATTTCCCGCCCCCAGGCCCGCCGTATGGACTGTGCCACGGGGTGGGTGGAATAAGCTTCTGCCGCCGCGGCGTAAGCCAGCACTTCCTCCTGTTGAAAGCCGTTTTGAGCGACCACCCGTTTGACCCGAAAAACTCCCCGGGTCAGGGTTCCCGTTTTGTCGAAGACCACCGTATGCAGGCTGGCCAGAGCGTCCAGGTAACTGGCCCCCTTGACCAGAATCCCCTGGCGGGAGGCCCTGCCGATGCCTGTAAAATAAGACAGGGGTACGGAAATGACCAGCGCGCAAGGACAGGAAACGACCAGAAAAATCAGTGCCCGGTATAGCCACCGGTATGATGTGGCGCCCGGTACCACCAGCGGGGGTATAAGGGCCAGCGCGAGGGCTCCCAGTACCACTGCCGGGGTGTAGTAGCGGGCAAATGTGGTGATGAACTTTTCTACAGGAGCTTTTCTGGCCGCGGCATTTTCCACCAGTTCAAGTATCCGGGCTGCGGAGGAGTCCTTGAAAGGCCTGGTTACTTTCACGGTCAATAGACCCTCGCCATTGATCATCCCGGCCAGGACTTCCTCTCCCTTTTCCACCCTGCGTGGTACGCATTCTCCCGTCAGCGCCGAGGTGTCCACAAAAGATGTCCCTTCCACAACTTCACCATCCAGGGGTATCATTTCGCCCGGGCGGACCACAATGGTCTGGCCTGTCAAAACTTCCTCCGGTTTTACCTGCCTTGTTTCTCCGTTTACCAGCACGTTGGCGTGATGGGGACAGATATCAAGAAGGGCGGCTATCGAGCGGCGGGACCGGTTGACGGCTCTTTCCTGGAAGTACTCACCGATGGCATAAAAGAGCATTACCGTCACTGCTTCCGGTAACTGGTGAATGGCTATAGCTCCGAGGGTGGCCAGGCTCATAAGGAAATGCTCGTCAAAGACTTTTCCGCGCACAAGATTTTTAAGTGCGGTCCGGAGGGTCTCCCCCCCTGCCAGCAGATAGGCGGCGAGCAGGACCACGTATTCAGCCCAGGAGTAAGGGGTCTTGCGCAAAAGGTCCTGGCAAAGAAGGCCTCCTAACAGGAGAACGGAGGGAATGCCGATTACCATGAGGTTTCTTTTCCTGCTCGCATTTTCCTCCGCCTGTCCGGACCTACCGGTTTCTACCAGTGTGACTCCGGGTTTAACGCGGTGAATCGCCTCCTGGGCCTGCCTTACCAGTTCCGGAGGTAGTTCCAGGGTACGGTTGGCAAAGTTGATGGCAGCCTGCTCCAGACCCTTGATCTGTTGCAGTTCTTGCTCTATTCTGGCTGCGCAGCTGGGGCAGTCCAGACCAACCAGGGTGTAGCGCATGGATATGCTCCTTTCACCGTTCTTCCGCAAAGTGTTCCTGTGCTTCACGGATCAGGTTGACGATATGGTCGTCGTCCAGGGAGTAAAAGACCATTTTCCCTTCCCGGCGGTACTTGACCAGGCGCATTGCCTTCAGCAGCCGGAGGTGATGGGAAACCGCGGGCAAACTCATCTCCAGAATTTCGGCCAGGTCGCACACGCAGAGTTCCCTGTGCGACAGGAGGTAGAGGATCTTGGTGCGGGTTTCATCACCCAGGACTTTAAAGAGTTCCGACAAGCCGGCTACTTCCAGCATTTTACCCTTGAGCTCTTCAACCGCGGTGGATACGCAAAAGGTTTCGCAGATGTCTTTATTGGGATTGTTGGGACCGGATCTGTTCGTATTAATTCCTCCTTTTACTATTAAACAGTTGCTTAATTGAATTATAATTTTCTTAAAACCCCCCTGTCAAGCGCTCAATCTATTTTCCCCAATGTAATCACTGGGCGGGGGGTGTCTGCCGGTTGTTGCCCCAGTGCCCGGCCTGGGGTAAAATTGAGGAGGATGGGGTTTTCAATAAGGAGATGATCTCTCGAGTATGTTTGAAGTCCTCTACCTGCTGGTGGGAATGATTATCGGGGTGCTGGCCGGCCGGCTGTGGGCCGGTATTCGTATGCGGGCCCTGTCGGCCGAGGTTGTGGCTGCCCGCAGCAGGGCGATGACGGCGGAAGGTGTCAATGCCGAGTTGCGCCAGCAGTTAAGCCAGGTGCAGCAGGAATTAAATGAGCTCCGCCAGCAAGTTGTCCGGGAACACCAGGCCCGGGTCAGGGCGGAAACTTCCCTGGAAGAGACCAGAAATAGCCTTACCGAGCAGAAAAGACTCCTTGCTGAAGCCACGCAGCGCCTTACCGATACCTTTAAAGCTCTTTCTGCCGAAGCTTTGAAAAGCAACAATCAGGCTTTCATTGCACTGGCCCGTCAGGTGCTGGAAGGCCTGGTTGTGGAAGCCCGGGGCGACCTCGAAAAGCGGCAGGAAGCTATCGATGCTCTTATCAAGCCCTTGAAAGAGGAACTGGTCCGGTATGAAGCCCAGGTACGGGCCATGGAAAATGCCCGCCAGGAAGCTTATGGAAGCTTGAGAAGGCAGCTTGCGGAGCTCAGCCAGGCCCAGCAACTGCTGCACAGGGAGACGAGCAACCTGGTGAACGCCTTGAAAACACCCCGGGTGCGGGGAAGATGGGGGGAAATAACCCTGCGGCGGGTGGTGGAAGTGGCGGGCATGTCCCCATACTGCGATTTTGTAGAACAGGTTTCGGTGGAAACGGAAGGAGGCCGTTTGCGTCCCGACCTGGTAGTAAAGCTTCCCGGGGGGAGGATGGTGGTCGTGGATGCAAAGGTCCCGCTGAAGGCCTACATGGAAGCCGTTGAATCTGCTGATGAAAACGCGTGGCGCCTGGCCATGCAAAGACACGCCCAGGCAGTACGCGCGCACATGCAGTCCCTGGGTTCCAGGTCCTACTGGAGCCAGTTTACGCCCGGCCCGGATTTCGTAGTTCTTTTTTTGCCAGGTGAGTCATTTTTCAGCGCTGCTGTGGAGCAGGACAGGGGGCTGATAGAAGATGCCCTGGCCAGCCGGGTACTGCTGGCTACACCCACCACTTTAATTGCCCTGTTGCGTACCGTGGCTTTGAGCTGGCAACAACATCAGATGGCTGAAAACGCCAGGCAAATTGCCGAAGCGGGCATGGAGCTCTACGAACGGGTGTGCAAGTTTGCCGGGCACCTGGCTAGAATAAAGGATGGCCTGCAAAAGGCCACCCAGTCTTTTAACAATGCTGTCGGTTCCTGGGAGAGCCGGGTGGTGCCGGGGGCCAGACGCTTAAGAGAGCTGGGAGCCGCTATGCCGGGCAAGGAGCTTTTGCCCTTAAACCAGGTGGAAATTGCGCTGCGGGAATTACCCCTGGAGCGGGAGTGAGTGTGGGGGGTCGTACTCTGAAGGACGCAGGTGAAAGATGGCAGAAAGGGGGCGGTTGCTGTGCTGCTCATTGTCAACGCCGATGACTTCGGTTACACGGTGGGTGTCAACCGGGGAATTATTAAAGCGATGGAATGCGGGGTGGTTACCAGTACCAGCCTGATGGTCAACCAGCCGGGGACGGGGGATGCCCTGGCTTTTTTGCAGCAGGGAATGCTGGAGACTGCTGGAGTACACCTTTGCTTGACGGCGGGGAGGCCCGTAAGCGATCCGGCAGCTGTACCTTCGCTGGTAGACAGCCGGGGACGGTTTAAAGGAAAGGATGCTCTCCTGTCGGGGCACTTGAACGGCGAGGAAGTGAGGCGGGAGTTTATAGCTCAGGTGGAAAAAGTCAGGATGGCGGGGGTACGCGTCAGCCACCTGGATACACACCACCATGTCCATGCCCACCCCGTAATATTGGAAGCCCTGGCGGACGTGGCCCGGAGCTACGGGCTGCCTGTGCGCAGTCTGGACCCTTCCATGCGCGGGATACTTGCCCGGCGGGGTATTCCAGCTCCTGACTGCTTTTGCGGCCACTGGTTTGGTGAACAGGTTTCTGCAGAATTGTTTCACCGGTTTGTGACTGCCGGCCTTCAGGGGGGTGCCAGGGTGATGGAGTTGATGACCCACCCCGGTCTGGTGGACGAAGAGTTGAGGCGGCGGAGCAGTTACACCTGGCAGCGGGAGAGAGAACTGGCCATTCTCTGCGACCCTGCCACCAGGGAATGGCTGTTTGAGCAGGGAGTCAAGCCGGGGAGTTACCTGGATCTTACATACTCAGTACTCAGAAGGTCAGATTGACAGTCTAAATTTTCACAGGTAAAATAAAATTTGCAGGCATATAAGTTAGTTTGTTGATTTTTGTTTTTTCTAAAAGATTTGGTCTACTTCCATGCTTTCAAAGATCATCCATCATCACCGGTTTGCATCCTGAAAGTATCGGTAAAATAGTCCGTCTTTGCTATAGGAGTGAAGGAACAGGAAATGGATGAAATTAAAGTGGATGAAATAAAAAAGCATGAAATCGAAGTTTTAAGGATCCTCAATAATGAAAGCGCTCCAGTGGGCTCCGGGCAGCTGCGCAAGCTCCTGGTGCAGAGGGGATTCAAGTTGAGTGAAGCCACGGTAGGCAGGATTCTCAGCGAAATGGACCAGAAGAATTTGACCATAAAGTATGGATACCGGGGCCGTTTAATTTCCGAGCGTGGCCGGGAGTTATTGGAAGCCATAGATCATAATACTCAACTGAATCTAAACAGCGCGCGCTTTATACGTATTCTTAACTCTCAGAGGCAGGAAGATCTGATCGACATGCTGGTGGCCAGGAGGGCCATAGAGAGGGAGCTGGCCAGCCTGGCGGCAGTGAAAGCTACCGATGCTGAAATAAGCCTGATGGAAGCCGTCCTGCGGGAACAGGAACGGCTGGCCGCTCAAAATGAGATGTCTGCCGAGCAGGATGCCAGGTTTCACCGTTTAATTGCCACCGCGGCTAAAAATAAAGTGCTGGCTGCCGCCCTGGATTTAATTCGCCAGGGCCGTCAGATGTCAATGATCCTGGAGTATATCCGCAGGGAAGTCAGGGGAACGCTGGCGGTGGAACATGCCCGCATTTTAAGGGCCATCATTAACCGGGATCCTGCTGGTGCGGAGCAGGCTATGGTGGACCATATTGAAAGCTTGATATCCGATGTGCATAAATACTGGCGCATGACCCGCCTGGAGATGTAGGCGCGGCTTCGTTAAGGATTTGAGCTTATTATCCGGTAGAAATTATGCTACCGGATTTTTTATTTGGGCAAAAAATTTTTGATAAAAGCAGGAATACCGGTAGGCGAGGTCGAATATAATACCTCACCAAAGATGAGGAGCGCATATCCGGTGAAGGATGCCGGTAATAGAGGAACAGCAGGCATATAACTCTCCGGCTCCGGGATGTCAGGAGGGTTAGGGGGGGGGATAGAGGGGACTATGGGCGATCCATACAGGGAAAAGATGTTCAGCACCAACCCCTATGCATGTAAAAGGGAAGTGGAAGGTAAACTGGTGGTCGTCCTGCAGGGCAGGCTGGAAAACCGCGGGTTGCATTTAATTACACCCATTTCCAGGGCGGTGCTGAAGAATGAAATCCATGAATTGATTGTCACCGACGAAGAGGGAGTGGGGCCGGGAAGTGATGTGCAGAGAATAGCATATCTGGGTTTTGTAGAAGTTAAGTGTGGGGGCGTGCTGGTGAGCGGGGATGAAGTGAGCTGCAACGGTATGGTACTCGGCCAGATTGCCGGGTTTGACGAAACCCATCTGCCGAATCACCTGAACATAGTGCTCTATTCCCCCAGACGGCTTGACGGTGTGGAGCTGGGTTTGCAGCTCGAGTCAACCATAAAAATAAGAAGTCGAAAGGAGTGACTGCATGTTCGAGGCCAGGCTGAAAGAACTCGGTATCGAGCTACCGGCGGTACCCAGGCCCGTAGCTTCTTACGTGCCTGCAGTTAAGGTGGGCGACTTTGTTTTTACCTCCGGGCAAATCCCCTTCGTCAATGGTGAGCTTCGCTACAGGGGGAAACTGGGCGGCGAACTTTCGGAAGAAGATGGCTACCAGGCAGCCCGCATTTGTGTCTTGAACTGCCTTTCTGCTGTTAAACAGTTGATCGGCAGCCTGGACAACATTGAGCGCATCATAAAGGTGACCGGGTTTGTAAACAGTACCGCGGGGTTCAACCGGCAGCCCTTTGTGGTTAACGGGGCGTCCGACCTGCTGGGTGAGATATTTGGCGAAGCAGGATATCATGCCCGGTCGGCAGTTGGGGTAAATGAGCTGCCTCTGGATGCGGCGGTTGAGGTGGAGCTTATTGTCAAACTCAAGGACGCTTGAGGCAGTACTTCAAGCTGCCGTTGTCATCAACTCGAACGGAGAAGCTATTGCAGGGTTATTGTCTATCTGATATACAAAATCATTCTGTGGAGGGCAAAACGATGAGTGAGTTCAAGTATAAGTTTCAAATGTACAGGCATTTGCAGGCCAATATTGCCAACATTTACGCTGAAGCCCGTAAGGCCGCCGACGAGATCGGCATCCCGAAAGAGATAAGGGGTAAATTTGGCCTGACCGGTGCCATTTCAGGCTGCCCGGCACCGCTGCGCAGGGATATCATTGAGGCTTCCGAGAAAGGAGCTACCGAAGTTATCCCCCTGGCCAGGCTGGTGGATGAGATCCGGGAAATCGTTAAGGATGTATACGGTGATGAATATGACGCCGCCCCCACCAGCACTTGTGAGGCTGCCCTGTGGGTTACCTTTGACGCCCTGTTTACACCGCCCATGATGGGCCGGGGTGATAATTACCGGGCCCGGTATATTGCACCTTATGAAAAGCACATGCACCACCAGGCCAGCTATGGCCGTCCCTTCCCGGGCTGGTTCAAGGACTATCTGGCCGACCGGGGTTGCACGGCAGGTGAGCTGGGTTTCTATGGTAAGCGGCAGAACAACCTGGACGTCATCATCGTGCCCCTGCCGGGAGCCCGTTACGATGTACACGGCATCAAATACCACCCGGTACCCCTGTTGACGGAAGTGGAACCCCACGCCGCCCGGGAAAAAATCAAATCCGTTGCTGAAATTCACGCTCCCATGCTGACGGGCATTACTTCCCTGGGCTATGATACCCCGGGTTATGGTTACGGGGTGAAGGACGATAATGGTACCCCGGTGCTGCAAAAAATCCTGGCTGAAATAGCCCACCAGTACGATATCCCCTATGTGGTGGACAACGCCTGGGGGCTGCCCTTTGTGGGTCATGACCCCAGGAAGACGGGGGCCGACGTGGTTGTTTACAGCATGGACAAGGCTACGGGTGCAGCCACCAGCGGGCTGATCATAGGTAAAGAGCAGTATATGGTTCCCATCAGGCGGGCGCTGGGAATGCACGGCGACCGTTATGGTACTACTGCTTCTTACGGCAAGGCGGCCTATGTTACCTTCGACCCGGGCAAGGAAGCCCTGCTCACCCAAATACAGGCCCTGAAGGTCTTAAGGGACCGGCCGGAGGTGCTCACCCGCCCGGTGGATGATCTGGAGAAGATTGTCACCGAAGAATTTGACAAACTCCCGGCCAAACTGCGGGCAGGCATCACCATCAATAAATCCTATAACTCCGCGGCAGTGGAGGTCAACTACGAAGGCACATGGAAAAACGGAAAGCTGGGCATACCCGTGTTCTCCATCGAGGATATGTATGCGGGGACCAACATTTTCCAGAGCGGGCTCTCCCAGATGGGGATTATACCTACGATTGCTTATGACGCCAATATTTTCATCTCTCCCGGGTTGGGTACCACCGATGAGGAAGGCATGCTCAAGGAGAAGGAAGCCCGGTATGCCATCCAGGGCCTGGTGCGCCTGATTGAGATTGTCTGCAAGTATGCGGGGATTATTTAAAGCCGGAGTTTATAAAAAAGGCGGGTAGTGCGGATATTATTGAGAATTAATTGAAGGAGGTTGGGAATGTGGTCAGAGTGGTTATAGGAGGCGGGGGCTGGGCCGGGACGGGTGCTGCCGTGGCGGCGGCCCAGGCCGGGGCGGAAGTTACCGTTCTGGAAAGGACCGACATGCTGCTGGGTACCGGTCTGGTAGGAGGGATTATGCGCAACAACGGCCGGTTTACTGCTACGGAAGAAGCCATTGCCATGGGCCTGGGCGATATCTTCCATGTCGTGGACCAGTGTGCCCGGCATAAAAACGTGGACTTTCCGGGCCACAGGCATGCCACCCTCTATGATGTAGCCAAAATTGAGCCGGCCATCAGGCACCTGCTCCAGAAAAAAGGGGTTCAGGTACGTACCCGCAGCCGGGTCAAGGACGTAATCATGGACGGCACTCGCATCCAGGCGCTGGTTCTGGATTCCGGTGAAAAGGTGGAAGGGGATGTATTTATAGACACGACCGGTAGTGCCGGCCCCATGCCCAACTGTACCAAATATGGCAACGGCTGTGCCATGTGCATCCTGCGCTGCCCAACGTTTGGCGGCCGGGTGAGCATTGCAGCCAGGGCGGGGGTCAAGGAGTTCATGGGCCGGAAGGCTGACGGTTCCATCGGCGCCATGAGCGGTTCCTGCAAACTGCACAAAGAATCACTGGACAAAAAGATAGTTGAGCAGCTGGATAAAGAGGGTGTGGCGGTCATCCCCATTCCCGAGCACCTGCGTAAAGGCAAGGATATTCTGGCCAAGAAGGCCTGCCAGCAGTATGCGCTGGCGGAGTTTGCCGAAAACATCATTCTTCTGGATACGGGTCATGCCAAGCTGATGTCCCCCACTTACCCCCTGGACATGCTCAGGCAGATTCCGGGCTTTGAGAATGCCCGCTTCGAAGATCCTTACGCCGGCGGTATTGGCAACTCCATGCGTTATATGGCTATGGCCCCCCGGGACAACGCCCTGAAGGTGGAAGGGGTGGACAACCTTTTCTGCGCCGGTGAGAAGGCCGGTCCCATGGTGGGGCACACTGAGGCTGTGGTTACAGGCGGCCTGGCCGGTCACAACGCGGTACGCTATGCTCTGGGCGAGGAACTTTTAGTCATACCGGAAAATCTGGCTATAGGTGACTTCATTGCCCACGTTAATGAAAAAATCAAATCCGGTGAAGGTCTGGGGCAGAAATTTACATTCTCCGGTTCGGTATATTTCCAACGGATGGTAGAAAAGGGCCTGTACACCACTGACGTGGAAACTATCAGGCAGCGGGTGGAAGAGAATGGAATGGCCCGCATTTTTGGCCGACCTCTGGTTCAGAGACAGCTGGTCATCTAAGGTCCCTGCCACCTGAACCGGCGACCGGAACATGGTGAGGCGTGGCGTGCCCCTTGTGTGGTTTTGTCACCCGGCGCAGGGGGTACGCTGCGCATGTAACCCGAATATGGTCCCCCCTTTTTTGTTTATCTGTACCCGGAAGCAAAGAAGGAGGTGAAAGTTAAGTGAATATTGGTGTAATCGGTACGGGAAATCTGGGCCGGATGTTAATTGATAGTTTCATAAAAAACAGAATTTTCCCGCCGGAACGCATTTATATTTTTAACCGCACGGCTGAAAAAGCTGAAAGGATTAAAGATGTTTATCCCGGCATCAATCTGGCACGGAGCAGCAGGGATGTCGTTGAAAAAGGGGACTGGATATTTATCTGCGTCAAACCGCCGGATCTGCCGTCACTTTTAGGAGAAACGGGGACAAGCTTTCCGGAAAATAAACTTATCATTTCAACCTTGCTGGTTCCCTATTTGGAACATTTGGACACCATTTTGAAGGGGAAGATTATCAGAATTTACCCCAGTATTACCCAGAGTACCGGTTATGGTGTTACGCTTGTCACCTTTGGTAAACGTGTGGCAGATGCTGAAAAACAGGAGTTGCTGAATTGTTTGAACCGTATGGGTAAAGCTTTTGAAATTCCGGAAAAGTATTTCCGTATTGCCGGTGATATTACCAGTTGTGGCCCGGCTTTTATGGCTTTTATGACGGCTTCACTGGCCCGTACCGCACAAAAATATGGCCTGGATGAGGAATTGGCTCTTGAGATGGCCGGGGAAACCATGCTGGGAACCGCCCTGTTAATCAAGGAAAAACAGTTTTCTTTTCAGCAGGTGATTGAACAGGTAGCCACTCCTGGAGGCTGCACAGCAGCAGGCATTGAGGTTTTAAATCGTGACCTCTACCCTATCATAGAGAATGTATTTCTTGCCACCAGGGAAAAAGAAAACGAAGTTTCAAACAATGTCATGAAATGCCTGGATACGCTAAATAGATGACATCACCCGTCCCAAAAAAGCTTGTTTGGAGGAAGAGGCAGATGGAAAGAGTCCTGGATAGGGTTATGGATGCCCTGGACCTGGAAACTTTTTTGGTCTGTGACAGTGAAGAGGAGGGACGCCGTCTGATCCTCCAGCTGCTGCAGGATATGGGTTTTAAGGATGCAGACGTTGTTTTCATTCAATTTCAGGGGCCGGGGGTGAGGGTACGGGCCAGGGCCTACGTACATCGTTCCGGGGATGTTTATGGATGGCTGAAAAACCAGAATTAAGCTAAAGGAAGTGGTCGCATGACGGTTAAAAAGGTACTGCTGGTGCCCCTCGACCCGGTTCATGATGTGGGATTGAAAATGATCCGCCGGGGCCTTCAGGAAGCAGGCCATGAAACCATTCTTCTCCCCCCGGATATGAGTGTGGAGGAAGTGGTCCAGGAAGTGCTGAAAACCTGTCCGGATACGGTTCTGATCAGCCGGACCCTGGGTTACGGTGTGGCCGAATTGCTGGCCAGGCTGGTGGACCTGATGGATGCTGTAGGAGTAAGGGAGAAGGTACGCCTGGGTGTGGGAGGCATGGCCATCAGGCCGGAACTGGCTGCGGAGCTGGGATTTGATGGCGGCTTCGGACCCGGTACTACGGTGGAAGAGGCCCTGGCCTTTGTGGAAGGCCGCGAGTACCAGCCCGACCGGGGCAGTACAGCTAAACAAAAGCAGGACCTGACCGCCGGCTATGCCTATACCTACCGTCATGAAGGGATCCGGCGGAAGCTTAAGACAATTACCGGTATGATCCTGGAGTGGGCGGAAAATAAAACCTCTCCCGGTGTGAGAAGGGCGGCTGTGCGTGATGAGCTGTGGGACGTGGTCCGGTGGCGCAATTACGAGCCCATGACGGACTTTTTACGGGAATATGTTCCCCTGTGCGGGGAGCTGGCCCAGAATTATTACTTAAAGGGCATTTTTCCGCCCAAAACCCGGCGTTTTACCAGGGAAGAGGTGGCAGCCCTGGAAGACTATTTAAGCCGGACCAGGGAAAAGATGTTGCTGTCCCGCCTGCAGCACACCCGTAACAGGCCGCTGGTTTTTAACCAGTACGGTACCGGCTGCCCCTTTATGGACATCGGTCATATCAAGGCCAGTGAAGGGTGGGGCGCTGACGGGGTGATCCACTTCGACCCGTCCTGGGGTGCCCGGACCGAGGGGCTTTTTGATGGTTTCCTGACCCACGAGGAAGACGGTACGCTGATTACGCCGGCCAATCTGAACAGGATTAAAATGTCTCTGGAGCCCGGTACCCTCTGGCAGGTGCGTGCCCACCGGGGGTTGAATACCCCTGAAACGGTGGTGCTGGCCGGTAAAATTGGCGCTGACCTGACCAAGATTAATATTTGCTACGGTGCCCTGGGCGCCGGTACGGACCCGGCCAGGCTGACCGTGGACGGCGTGTGGGCCATACGCTATGCAGCTAAATACAATATGCCTTTTGACGTGGTCACCAACGAAGAATTGTGCGGCGTGCCTGCTTACAAGGCTTTCGCGGGCATGCTCATTACCGCCGACCTGGGCCTTGCCCTGGGGGGTAAACCCATCCTCCAGCCCCTCTTCTGCTATTCGCCGGAAGTCATGATTGGCGGGATGATGGAGGATAACTATGTGGAGTATAACGCGGCCAAGGTGCTGGCGTTGCGGAAAATCATCGATGCTCCCATCTGGCCTGGTGCCCCCATCGGCTTTTTAACCCATACCGAGGACCGGGTGCAGTCATCGGCTACCACAGCCTTCCATGCTTGTGCGGCGGCCATGCTGGGTGTGGACGCCATTACCATTGCCTCTTCCGATGAGGCATATTCGGGCGGCCCCATCAGTGTTCCGGCTAAAATTGATACCCTGCGGGCGGTAAAAGAGGGCTTCAGGTTCTTTGGCCACATGGAACTGGCCATGACAGAGCGGGCGGAGCAATGGAGCGATGAAATTGTCAGTGGCATTGAAAACGTATTGAGCCAGGTGGTGGAAAAGGGCGACTTTGTCCAGGCTCTTTATGACGGTGTGCTGGGCAGCAGGGAAGACGGTGCTTATCCCGGCCGGAACGGCAGAGGTACAGTGATTGAAATATGAAAAAGATAACCGTCGGCATTGCAGGTACGGCTAAAAATACGGGCAAAACCACCACCACCATCACGCTGCTCAATCACTTTTACGAACTGGGTACGCCGGTAGGTCTTACCAGTATCGGCTATGACGGGGAAACGGTGGACAATGTTACCGGCCTGCCCAAGCCCAGGCTTTTTGTGCGCCCCGGTCTGATGGTGGCCACTGCTGAAAAATGCCTGCTGGCCGGTAGTGCCGGTGTCAGGGTGCTGGACAGGCTTGAGATAGGCACTCCTCTGGGCCGGATCGCCTGCGGACGGGTCGAGCGGGAAGGTCTGCTGGTGGTGGCGGGACCCAACCAGGTCAAACATGTCCGTACCACTATTGATTATTTTTACCGTCAGGGGGTCGAGCTGGTCATTCTTGACGGGGCTCTGAACAGGATGGTGCCCATGGTAGAAGCCGACGGCCTGATCCTGGCCACAGGGGCGGCCTTTAACCAGGATATCTCTCAAGTGGCACTGCAGGCACGTTATTTCAGTGTGATCTGTAACCGACCACGGGTGGTCCCCCTGCCGGAAGGGATACCGGATGACAGGCAGACGGTTGTCTGGAGCCCCGGCGGTGATGTGCTGGCTTTTACCAGCGGTTCCCTCTTCCGGGCGGAACAGCTTGAGCCCTTGCGGGAGACAGCCTCGCAGGCTGCGGGATTTTACTGCCCGGGAGTAATTGCACCCGATTGCTTGAAACAACTGCTGAAAATGCCCTTTCCACCCGGGACCACTTTTATCTTTGCCGACCCGGTTAAGCTCATTATCAGTGGGAACCCCGCCTCGGCGGTGCACTTTATTGAAGCTGTGCTCGCCCGGGGGGGAGCGGTCGGTTACCGGCGTTCCCTGCCTCTTGTGGCCGTTACCATCAACCCTTTCTACCCAAGTTACCGCTACGAAACCGGGGATTACCGGCCGGCTTATGTGGATGGGGAAAAGCTTTTCCGGGAGGTATCAGCCTTGGCGGGAGTGCCGGTGTTTGATGTGGTGGCCCGGGGTGGGGAGGGGCTGGCCTCCCTGTTGCGGGAGCTGGCCTCCCCTAAAATCCCCCTGGGGGGTTGCTCCCTCAATTAGAATCGGGGTGTTATTTACATGGCAAGAAGCTGGCGTTCCCCCCATTTGCTGCTGGTGCTCTCCACCATGTTCTGGGGGGCCAATGCCGTGGTGGGCAAGCTCTTGAGCAACCAGCTCCCCCCTTTTACTTTAAATGCCCTGCGGTGGGTGGTGGCCGCGGCCATCCTGGTTCCCCTGGCCTGGCGGAGGGAAGGGGAAACCCTCCGGTACTACTGGCGTTCCCAGTGGCGGTTGCTGGCCGTTATGGCTGTAACGGGGGTGCTGGGTTTTAACGCCCTGGTGTACCTGGGTGTGCATTATACCTCGGCTATCAATGCGGCATTGATCAACAGTTCTGCTCCCATTATGATTGCCCTGCTTTCCTTTCTCTTTTCAGGTGAAAGGTTGTCCGGGCGGCAGGTGCTGGGGATGCTGGCGGCCCTGGCCGGGGTAATCTGGATCCTGAGCAAGGGAGACCTGTCCCTTATTCTGTCCCTGCATTTCAATTACGGGGACCTGATCATACTGGTGGCCATCCTGCTGTGGAGCATCTATTCCCTGGCAGTGCGCCGGGTGGTCAAGTACATGTCCAACCTGGCTGCTACCACCATCAGCAGTTTGCTGGGGCTGGTTTTCCTGGTTCCCATATCCCTCTGGGAGATAAAAAGTAAAAACCCGGTTCACATTGGCTGGGAAACTCTGGCCGGTGCGCTTTACCTGGGGGTTTTCTGCTCGGTGCTGGCCTTTTTATGGTGGAATTACGGGGTCGCCAGGCTGGGTCCGGCCGGGGCGGCTGTTTTTATGTACCTGACTCCTTTGTTTACCGTTTTGCTCTCGTTCATCATCCTTGGTGAGGTAATAGAGGCCAGCCAGGTAACCGGCGGGCTACTGGTGATGCTGGGGGTTTACCTGACCTCGTCGAGCGGCGGGGAAAAACGCAGGCGGTCGGACCGCCGGGTGAAAGCCCTTAATACGGAGTATCATAAAAAAGTTATATAAGCGAAAAGATTTTAAAATAATACAGAAAGGAAAACCAAGAAAAAAGTCGAATATAATAAACAATCATCATCAATGATGAGGGCTTGCTGAAAACGTAATTACGCCGGGCGGACGTTTAAGAATTCTATATGCTGTTATTTTTTGAGGGGGAGGGGAGGAAAATGTAAATAAGTGTCGAAATATTGGGTAAGAATACTCATCATTGATGAGCCAAAAAAATTTTAACTTTATATTATTATACTATTTTTTCGATTAATATTAAAACCAGGAGAGTTGTCAATGGTATCAATACTGGCGGCAGTTTTTAGCATTGTGGTGATCAACCTGGTCTTGAGCGGGGACAATGCGCTGGTTATCGCTCTGGCTTGCCGTAGTCTGCCTGTATCAGATCAGAAAAGAGCCATTTTTATAGGCACTTTTGGTGCCATCGCCCTGCGGGTAATTCTGACCGTAGCTGCCGTTTATCTTTTAAAGATTCCTTTTTTACAGGTGGCAGGCGGCCTGTTGTTGATATGGATTGCAATCAAGCTACTCCTGGAGGATGATGAAGAGAAAAATATATGTGAGGCCGGTTGTTTTTGGGATGCGGTCAAGACCATAATTATGGCTGACTTTGTCATGAGCCTGGATAATGTCCTGGGTGTAGCCGCGGCTGCTCGGGGTAATATCATGTTGCTGGCCTTCGGGTTGGCCTTAAGTATACCCATTGTCGTTGCGGGTTCCAGCTTAATCATTTTGATTATGAGACGATTCCCGTTTGTGGTAGACATCGGTGCAGCTATCCTGGGCTGGACCGCAGGAGAGATGATTTTAAAGGACAAGTTTGTTCATTCTTACATGGGGAATGAGCTTTTGGAAAAGGTGGTTCCCGCAGCGGTGGCCGTTCTGGTGGTTCTGGTGGGCCACCTGTCTGCAAGACGCCGGAGACAATCAAGTGTCGAAGAAAAGGAACTAAACCGGGTTATCTTGAAACGGGCGAGAACGCAACGGGTAAAAACCAAAACTTTCGAAAACCATTAGGTCCTCAAATTTTCCATAAGTGAATGAGTTATTTTTCACTATTGGAGGTGGGATATGGAAGAAGGGTAAAAGGGGACTCTACAATCATTCAAAAAAAATACCTGCACTGTTAACTTTCAGGTTAACTCAATTGTTAAATTAACTCGTAGAGGAGGAATGTTAATGGGTGCTGGCGGATTAACAGCGGTTCACTGGTTGTTTCTTTTCTGGGTACTGGTGATCATTGTGGTCATGGCTATGCGCAAGGATCCCATTATACCCTGTGTCCTGGGAATTCTGACGGTGGGGTGGCTTTTTAAGAAAAGTTTCATAGGTGCCATCAGCACTGTCTTCTCCGCTTTGATAGTGGCCGGCAATGAGTTCTGGGGCATTATAGTCATAATTTCGCTTATAGTTTCACTGTCTAAATTGCTCTCTGAAACGGGTGCTGATTACTTAATTATGAAACCGGCCGCCCGGTTGATGGTAAGTCCGGGGATTGCTTTCTGGGTACTGGGCTTTGCCATGCTTCTTGCTTCCTGGTTTTTCTGGCCTTCTCCGGCGACAGCTTTGATTGGTGCTATCATGTTGCCTGTAGCGGTACGGGCGGGATTGCCCGTTATGGCAGGGGCTATGGCCATGAATCTGTTCGGGCACGGTATAGCCCTTTCCACGGACTATGTGATTCAAGGGGCACCCACCATTACGGCTAAAGCGGCTGGTTTTACTTCTCCCACTCCCGTGATGTCGGCCAGCCTGCCTCTGATCATTACGATGGGGCTGGTGACCACTGTTACCGCCTATATTATGATCAGACGCGATATGGCCTCCAATCACGAACTTCATGCAGCCGAGCGGGAAGCTTTCCTGGCCAATAACGGGCAGCAGCGGGAGATGAACTGGGTATCATATTTCCTGGCTATCATTACTCCCCTTGCCTTTGCCCTGGATGTCGTGGCCATGCTGGTCTTTAAGCTCAGGGGCGGTGATGCTACTGCTCTGCTGGGGGGTACGGCTGCATTGATTTTAGCCCTGGGCAGCTACATGCGTTTCGGTAACGAGGGGCTGGAGAAAGTTACCGATTACCTCCGTGAAGGTTTCATGTTTGGCATCAAAGTATTTGCACCGGTACTGGTAATCGGGGGATTCTTCTTCATGGGTAAAGGTGAACTGGCGCAGGTCATCCTGGGTCAAGGAGCTACCGGCCTCCTGGAGGATTTGGGTCTCGTTTTGTCCCATGCCGTACCGGTCAATAAGATGTTTGCCGCCCTGGTTACTATGGTTACCGGTATTGTGGTGGGTATGGATGGTTCGGGCTTTTCTCCTCTACCGCTGGTGGGTAGCGTAGCCGGTACATTTGCTCTGGCCATCCCGGCTATCAACAAGGCCACCCTGGCTGCTCTGGGACAGTTGGCTGGCGTATGGACCGGAGGCGGCACCATCATTCCATGGGGCCTGATTCCGGTGGCAGCCATTGCCGGGGTTAACCCCATTGAGCTGGCCAGGAAAAACTTCCTGCCTGTGGTCATCGGGTTTATTGCTACTTTTATTGTGGCTCTGTTTTTACTGTAAATACCAGATGATCAGTTTCCCCTTAAAAGAAGGTGGTAAGTTATTTACCGCCTTCTTTACTTCATGGGACCTGCCGGCTATGAATAACAGGTCGCAGTCCGCATCCACTGGCCCGGTCAGTCCGGTCAGAGATCCGCGTGTCACCTGGTTATCTCTGGAGCGCAGCGCCTGTACCAGTTCGTCCAGCGGCTGTTCTGCCAGCTCTTTGTTCGCGAGGAGCAATATGTGCCGGTGCCGGGCGGCGGCCAAAAACCTGTACCCCCAGAACGCGTTGCCCAGGGGTTTCATCTCTACTGATTGATTTGTCAGCAAAACATGAGGGCAGGCATCAAAGGTCAGAATGAAGGAGGAACCATCATCCCGACACGGATTCAACAAAATTCCCTTTAGAGTGGTTATCATGCCCGTAAAAGATTTCAACTGGAAGATTGTGCCCGGGGGAAAGAGTGTGAAGCCCGGGGGTGGATTCAGTAGAATACCCGATGCATGGGGAAATCGGCTGATGTGTATAATGGTGCCTGCTCCGGTGTACCCGGATGTAGCGGCTCTACAAAACACGGCCTTCACCCACTTTTCATGCTTTTTATAAAGTTTATGCAGGAATAAAATAAAAGAGAATCGATTCAGGGGGAGCGTGCAGGGCGGATCTGACGGAGATGGGCAAAAAGGGAGTGGACAAAAAGAAAGTATATCCTGTAGCCGGGGGGTGGGGAATATAGAACCGACATTAATTAT